>JACPTA010000089.1 GCA_016193005.1 Nitrososphaerota archaeon
CTGTTCACTGGAACCCGGGTCGCCGCAATCAACGATGTGGGCGGACCTGTCGTCCTCGACAATCGCAACGACATTTACGTCAGAATCGTCGTACTTCACTCCGTCGACTATGTGAAGTCCTTTGACGAGCTCGGCCATCTACTTCGTCATTGGGAATTGAATCAGCCGTCCGGCGGCTGAATGATATCGATCAGTACAGGCATCCAATCACCTTGAATATTCGAATTCACTCAGCTGAGAATTCGCGTCCTTTTCTGCATACAGACGGACTAGGCCGCAGTTCGTGCAGATATACCCATTGACCTTCCTCCCCTTTAGTTGCTTTTTCGCTGCTTCCATGAGGACGAACGAAGGTGTGTGTATCTTCATCTCGCCCTTGCAATCAGGACAGTTCATTGGCAAGCTGTATCGGTATTAGGTCATGTTCTCGTGAATTAATAAAGCTGAGCACCGCAAATCAAAGGTGGTAGGGAGGCCATGCCTGTGTAGGGGTCTGAGATTCAAGGACCCACGGTCGGAAGGAAGAGGCTAAATATTGATTACATCGAAGCGGTGAATAGTAATGTCAAAGACTGAAGATGTTAGCCATTCGGGAATAGCTTGCGATTTGAAGGGGACAATCACCTCATACGGTATCGGGGCTCAGAACCTCTTTGGCTGGACTGCCGACGAGGTCGTGGGCAAGCAGAGTGTCGTAATCTTTCACGAGCCTGATGCGATTCAGACGCTCGTTCCAAGGCTCTTGAAGACGGCAGCAGAGACAGGGAAGTTTGAGGAAGAGGTGACGCTTGTAAGAAAGGATGGGAGGAAGTTCAGAGGGTTGCTGACCGTTCGACCCTTGAAGAAGGAGAGCGAGATTACGGGCTACATGGGCCTCACGAAACATATCAGGGATCTGTAGCTGTCGCCAATGGTCAAGAACGTCTGGATCAGAGAGCTGCGGGCCCCGTTCCTTCTGCTTTCGTTTATCTTCGTCTCTCTGGGGACTGCCATCGCTTGGACTCACGGTGCCTTCGACCCCTTGGTCACCGTCTTGACCTTGGTCGGCGTACTCGCCCTCCATATGAGCGTTAACGTCTTGAATGATTACTTCGACTATCGAAGCGGGATTGACATCATAACAACACCGACCCCTTTCAGTGGAGGAAGCAGGATCTTGCCATCAAAAGAGCTGAGCCCTGGTAGCGTCCTAGCAGCCGGACTCCTCTTTCTAATCGTTGGCGCCAGTACAGGCATCTACTTCCTCTTGAGGTTCGCCTTCAGCCCTCTGCTGGTCGCGATTCTAGCCATCACTTTGATCTCTGTCGTAGGCTACTCGCACCTCTTCGCAAGATGGGGTGTCGGAGAGTTCATCGTTGCTCTAAACTTCGGGCCGTTCATGCTACTCGGGACATATTATGTGCAAACTGGTACAATCAGCCTTGAACCTATCACGATAGGTCTCACTCTCGGAATCTTGACGGCTGGTATCCTCTACATCAATCAGTTCCCTGATACCCAGGCTGACATGCAGAAGGGAAGGATGCATCTCGTTGCGCGATGGGGAAAAGCGACTGCGGCGAGCAGGTTCAAGTTCCTGATCGCAAGCGCATACCTTGTCGTTGTCATTGGCGTGATAACATCGACTATCACACCCTTCGCTCTAATCTCGCTCCTCGCTATTCCCAAGGCGAGGTTCGCGGTGAAGCACCTCTCGCAGCACTACGATAAGGTAATGGAGCTCGTGCCAGGGATGGCAAACATGGTAATGGCCACGCTCTGGACGGGCGGCCTGCTCGTAGTCGGCTATCTCATCTCAGCATTCCTTCCGCTGGCTCCGGTTTAGAGAAAAGCCATTCTTACCATTGTACGCACGTTGGGTGAGCAGAAGCTCCAAACGAGCAGTCACTCGCGCTTGGAGGGTCCCCCCATTGAGGCTCGCTCATTGCTCGCAGTGCCCTTGTGGGAGATGGGTGGTCACCATGGCAAGGATGTCGAACAGAGAGTTGAAGATCTGGTATCGATGAGCGAATTCAATCAATACAGACTCCTGCCTTCCAGCAGAGGAAGCATACTCTTGCAGCTCCCCGCCCAGCGGCGACATCGTGAGTCAAAACCTAATTTATAAAATCATGCCGTCCTCCTTCGAACTCAAGATGAAGTTGGAGGGCAAGGTCGCCATAGTTACTGGGGCCTCCCGCGGAATCGGAAGGGCAATCGCGAAGACCCTTGCAAAGGAAGGCGCCCGCGTGCTCGTGAACTATGTTCGAGGTGCGGTAGAGGCGAAAAAGGTGGTCGAGGAGATCAGGGCCGCCGGAGGAAACGCGATTCCAGTCGCAGCCGACGTCTCCAAAAAGAATGACGCAGACAGATTGGTTGACGAAGCCGTCAGAGCATTCGGGAGACTCGACGTCCTGGTCAACAACGCGGGAATCTTGGTGGGCGGGAACATACTCGACACTACGGAACAGGACTGGGATAGGGTGATGGCGGTGAACCTGAAAGGTCCGTTCAACTGCATGCAGGCAGCCGCAAAGGTGATGGTGCGACAGAAATCCGGGAAGATCATTAACGTCTCCTCCATATCCGGATTGGGCGGTGCGCCGGGCGGAGAGTTGGCCTACAGCTGCAGCAAGGCCGGCCTGATCAACATGACGATGGTGGCCGCGCTAGACCTTGGCTCGCATGGCATCAACGTCAACTGCATAGCTCCGGGCTGGATTGTCACCGACATGGTCATTCGGCACACTGGAAGCGAGAAGAAATTCAACGAAGTGAAGGAGCTGAAGTCGGGGCAAGCGATGATCGGTAGGGTTGGAGATCCTCAGGATATCGCCAATCTAGCTCTCTTCCTCTTGTGAAAATGGCCAGGGTTCGGCTGATATTCGCTGGTACTCAGCCCAGGGTGCGGAGGCCGAGTTGCCATAGACAATCACTATGGTCTGATGGCTAGCCAACGCAAGGTTCTGATACTGGTCCGATTGGATGCCGTTGACATACATCCTGATTTCATAGCCGTCGCCCGTAGTGTAGTTGAAGAGTTGGTTCTGGTTGAGGGTGACGGGAGACGGGCCACCCACGTTCGGTGTGCTTGCCCAGACGTTGAAGAAATCGCCTAGCGTGTATGTGTTGGCAGTCGGCGATTCGATGTGAATGACATTCGGACCACCGTCCCCGGGATCTGAATGAGTGTGAAGAGGCTGGATGCATCCCCCAGAGTCTCCATGACCTATGTTGGCTGGCATGGTGATGTTCTCACCGTTGACAATGATCATCACCTGAACGTGTTCATGGAGCACTACCGGTTTCGAAGCTATCGAAGGAAAGGGAAAACTACCACAGTCGTTCCCTAACTGGACGAGATAATATCCGACGCCGATGAGAGCGGCAATCCCGACGATAAAGATGATCGCAACTGTCCCGATTCTAGGTCGTCGGCCTCTCCTGTGTCTCGCCATTCGGCCGTACGCAGACCGTCGAGGAGATAAGAGTTTTCGAGAGGAGCTGGTCCTCGGCTACTCCGTCAGTCCTCTCCCTTGCCCTTCTTCGAGCCTTCCAGCTCAATCAGGATGGTTGACACGTTCCGCATGCCACCTTCCTGAGATTGCAGTTCCTCCGTATCCAGAGTTATTCCGGCAACTTTTACCCCTTGCGCAAACCTGTTTATCGTAATCTGCGCCACGTCAACCGCATGGCTTATCGCTGCACCGCGCGCCTTTAGATAGACCTTCGGAGAGTTGTTCAGGCACGACAGGGTAGCGAGAACGTAACTCATAGCGGGCTTCTGGCTCCCGATGTACACGACGTTCCGGTTGTCTTCCTGGGATTTGTCTTCTGACATGGTAGAGCCAACGCAGCCTGTGTATTAAACGTGTGGATAGTAACGATGCGCCGTTTCTCCACTCAGGGTGTGACTATCTGAGCGTTCGCAAACCTGGGACCGACGTTCGTCACTTTGATTCTTATCTTGGTTCCAGCCTTCGCCCCAGCAACGAAGATGATGAATCCCTCGATCTTTGCGATGCCGTCCCCACGTCGAGAGATCTCCGTGATCTCAACGTCATACTCCTTTCCGACCTCTACTGGCTTCCTGCCGAAGTCTCGCCTGAAACCTCCGCCTCCGAAGCCTCCTGAACCGCCGCCACCGTAACCCCGTCCGCCCGATCCATAACTCATGCGTTCTTGCGTCTCCTTAAGCACTGGATGTCAAACAGCCCTATTTCAACATGCGCATCCCCCATGTTGAGGAGAGAGGTCATCATGCGGGTCCGAAGAGGGCGGTGTTCCTTCCTCTCCCCAGCGAAGTGTTATTACCAAGGCCATCGAAGTCTGGCTGACCCGTTGCCCAAGAAAAAGGCGAAGCGGCTGAGCATAAAGGCGAAGGACCTGATGACATCTCCGCCCATAACCATTCCACTCGATGCGACGGTGGAGGAGGCCGCAGGCCTGATGTGGGAGAAGAATGTCGGCAGCCTGATCGTTGTCGACAAGACGGGGAAGATGGCCGGAATCATCACTGAGAAGGACGTAGTCTTCTCGGTGACCAAGTCGCTCATCGGGAGAGGAGTTCCGGTCTCCAGCGTAATGTCGAGAACCGCGGTCTTGGGCGGGCCCAACGAAGCTCTGGCCACGGGGATTGAGAAGATGAGAAATGTGGGTGTCAGGCACCTTCCTATCGTCGACAAGGAAGGCAATCCTCTCGGCGTCCTATCCATGCGCGATGCCTTGGACGTCAGCGGTCCCCTGATGAAATTCATCTCTCGATCATCTGGGAAGAAGCGCGCCCGCCGTTGATGATCGAACATGTTTAGTTAGGACTTCGGAGGTTTCTTCCAGGCCTTCGCCCGCTCGCAGAAGCTTTCGAGCTCGTCCTGCACGCGAGGGCACCGCTTGTAGTGAGTAATCAACTCTCGAAGCACCTCCTCTATGGGAGTCGGTGGACCTGGACAGAGGGCGTCGAGCTGCGCGCGCACCTCGGCGAAGGGCTGCCAGATGTCTGACGGGAGAACCACGGGGATACCGGCCTTGCCTGTTGTCATGGGCGTGCATTCTCCTCGCCATATATCTGGTTTCGGACTCTGCCAGTCAACCTTTAGATTCTCCCGCGAAAGGCAGGCAGGGTTCACGACTTGCCGACTCTCGTGACTGGTGGGGCAGGTTTCGTCGGGTCGAACATCTGTGAAATGCTCGCCAGTCAAGGCGAGGAGGTGGTCTCTTTCGACCTGAAGCCTCCGGGCTCGCCACACGCTGCCGGACCCCGCGTCCGCTCCGTGCTCGGCGATATCGCTTCATACGATTCGGTCCTCCAGGCGATAAGGAAGCATGGGGTGGACAGAATAATAGCGGCTGCGGCGAAGATTCTCGGTGACCAAGAAGACCCTCTGGGCACCTTCAGGGCGAACGTTCTGGGCCTCGCGAACATACTCGAGGCTGCCAGAAAGGAGAAGGTCGAAAGGGTCGTCTCGATAAGCACTGCCGGAGTCTATGGGAGGAGGGATGACCTGACCCCCCTCGCTGAGGACCTTCCAATGAGGCCTGAGGACACCTACGAGCACACCAAGGCGCAAGGCGAATCCTTGGTGAGGATGTACAGAGAGAGGTACTCACTCGACGTTCGGATCGTTAGATTCCCCTTTCTCTACGGTCCCAAGCAATACGTGGTCTGGCCCCTCAACATCGTCCTCTACCACGCCCTTGAAGCAAAGCTGCTTGACCTCAGTCAGGGGGGAGACTACGCTCTCGAGTACCTGTTCGTGAAGGACGCAGCTTTGGGTACGATTCTCGCGCTTGAGGCGACGGGGGCGAAGGGTGAGACATACAACATCGGGACGGGCAAGATTACTTCGACCTTCGAAGTTGCGAGAGCTGTCAAGAATCTCTATCCTTCATTCGAGTACGAGATAGGGCCAGGCCTCTGGCCGAGTGAGATTTTGAACGCGTGGAGACGCGGCCCACTTGACATCAGCAAGGCAGAGGAGATTGGCTACCGCCCGAAATACGGAATCGATGAGGGGCTGAGAGAGCTTGACGCGTGGGAGAGAACTCATCCTGACGAATATAGAAAATGGCCCAAGAACGACCTCTGGATTATGTGAATGCTGATTCACCCAGCGGGCCCAATAGACGCTGTGCGACTCTAGGTATAGGCGCTGTCATATTCCACCTTAACGCTCAGTCTTAGTCTCTTGGGAGAAAACGTCGAAAAGGTATTGTCGAAGAAAAGATGGTATCTGCCCGGATGCGTGATGGGAATCACGAAGCTGTAATGAGAGATGGTGGGCGACTCGTCTAGAGCGTGAAACGGTTGCTTGTTCACGAACTTATCACGATTGAACTCATCGAATACGTAGAACTTCACGTCGCTGCGTGACTCTCCCGAGGCCTGGAATTCACCCCTCACCCGAAGGTTCCTCTTCCCTCCCAAAGAGATCTCGATGGTCCGATCCACAGTACTCTTCTGAGCGACGACAAATTCCTCCCGTTCAATCAGACTCTCAACCACATGACTTTCGTCATTTAGCACTTTCTGCAATTCGACCATCCTTCTCTCGTCATCCTTCTTTTGCTCGTTCAATCTCTGCCCGAGGGTCCGAAGAATCTCGTCCCTGAGATTCTTCATCTCCTCCTTCATCTCGGCCATCCGCTTCTCTCGGACGCCGGCTTCCTCCCTGATTCTCTTCATGACTTCTTCGTTGCTCTTGACAATCCTCTGCTCGACCATCCCCTTGGTGTTCTGGTCAACCCCACCCAACACCTCGGCTATGCGCCCCCTTAGCCAGCGTCGCAGCTTGAGAGTCATCGCAGATGGTTAGCCACCATCACAATCGGCTTCTCATAAGTACTCCCCTCAAGCCTCGCCACAACCCAACTCCTGACACTTTGATATAGCCGGAACTTCTCCAACTCTGATGCAAGGAGTGCACGAGACCTGAATTCCCGTTCTCTGATCGCTCTTATCCTGAGCCTCGCTGGTGGTGCCTTGGACTTTACTTCGGGATCTCTCTTCCTTATGACCGGCCCCAGCCTCTCCTCTTGGACAGTGGGTCTCTACGTCTTTGGTGGGGTGGTCGTGTTGACTGGGATTCTTGGCATCACCTCGATAGGAACGAGGTGGATGGAGACATTCGGGGGTTTGATGCTTGCGTACGGCGCGATAATGATAGTCATAGGTTGGCTCATGTATCCGATT
>JACPTA010000090.1 GCA_016193005.1 Nitrososphaerota archaeon
AGAGGGGTGAGATTCCGAGCCACGTAGGCATCATTCTGGACGGAAACAGGAGGTGGGCACAGAACCACAACTTTCCCATCGACGTTGGACACGTGGTCGGGGCAGATGTTGTCGAGAACCTCCTAGACTGGTGTCATGAACTGCGCGTAAAGTCAATTACACTCTATGTCCTCTCGACGGAGAACCTCTCCAGAACCAAGGAGGAGCTTGACGATATCCTCGGGCTGATCGAGGCAAGGCTCAACAAGTTGCTGAGCGACGAGCGAATCTACAAGTACCGCGTGAGGGTCAAGGCGATCGGTAAGGTTGACCTTCTGCCCGATTCGATAAGAAACCTCCTGACCAAGATCGAAGAGAGGACATTGCAATTCGAGGAGCATTTCCTCAACATCGCCATTGCGTACGGAGGGAGGACGGAGATCACTGACATGGTCAAGTCGATCGCAGAGGACGTTAAGGGGGGGAGGCTATCGGTCGAGGAGATAAGTCAGGAGACAATCTCGCATCGGCTGTACACCTCGCACCTGCCGAACCCGGAACCTGAGCTCATAATCAGGACCTCCGGAGAGGAGAGGCTGAGCGGCTTCCTCTTATGGCAGGGCGCTTACAGTGAGCTGGTCTTCACAGACGCGTTCTGGCCGGATTTTAGAAAAATCGACTTGATGAGAGCTATCCGAACATACCAGCGAAGGTTGAGACGATTTGGCAGATAACTATCGAAACGAACGAATGAAATTGTCGACAATTTCTCTTGATACAGGAGATCCATTTGCGATAACGTAATCAGTCTGAAGCCCTTTTGTTCCTGGCAAATGTTTTCTAATCATCTCCAAGTACGCAATCATTGGCTTACCCATTCTAACTGTGAGCCAACTCTTCTTTTTTGTCTGATACATTCTTTCTCCAAAAAGGTGGGCTGCTCTTTCTATCGTGCTTTTGTCCATCATTTCTATTCTTAATCTTGGATACCACTTATTGCCAGGTCCTAGAACAGGATGCTTTCTGCCTCCTGATACATAAACACGTCCTCTTACGTAGCCGATTGCACCCTCACCAACGACCAACCCGCCCAACCAAGCACTTTCGGTCGGAGTTAAATCCCGAATCGGAGCCCCTCTCGAAACATCACACCGTTGCATAATCCCTTGGTAGCATATAATCACCAACATGTTTCAGGAAGATCGACCTCATGAGGGCGATGAAGACTTACCAGAAGAGACAGAGGAGATTGGGGAGGTAGCCATCAGCAAATTGTTATAACGGGTCAGGGCGGAGGTCGGCCGAATTGAAGATCCTCCTTGGAGCTCTCAGGGACAGGGCTGAGGAGCTTGTCTCATTCCTGGAGCCCAGGGTAGGGACTAAACCCTCTTCGAGCGGCTCGGAGATAGAGATTGAAGATTCCACCGTCAGGCAAGGTGTCAAGCCCAGGCAAGTAAAGACGTATGTCAAGAGGTTTCTCCATAAGACGGGTCAGAGGAAGGCGTTCAGGGTCCTTGTGGCAGGAGGCGAGCTCAGCATTGTTCAGTTGGAAGGGGGTGAGGAGCAAGAGCCAGCAGGGCCTACGGGACCTAAGCAGGAAGAAGCAAAGCCCGAACCAGTCAAGGAAGCGGCTCCGCAGGAGAAGGAAGAAGCGAAGCCAACGGAGCCCAAGAAGAAGGCTAGAAGAGCTAAGAAGGCTGAGAGCTAGTACCGCTACCCATCGCTTTCACTCTGGCCGCCTTGAGCCTGAGTCTCCGAGTGGCCTCAAGAAAGACGCGCAGGTTGTTCCTACAGACGCGTAGACCTTCAAGAGCCTGGCGGTGGTCTCCTCCCTGTTCGCGCTCTCTGGCTTGAGTGACTGAGCCGAGGGCCATGATGACATGCTCGGTAAGAGGCTCTCTCTCTATCATCGTGATGATTTCACCTGGTCTCTCCACAGCAAGTCTGAACTTCAGGATCGTGACCATCATCTCAACCTTCACGTAGAGCGTCCACGCCTCTTCCTCGACATCAGACCAGCCATGACCCTCCTTCACCTTCGAGACAACCGTTTCAAGGCCCTCGACGAGAAGGTCAAGTTCCTTCATGGGGATGTACTCTCGCAAGGGCGTGAGTGGCAGCGGCCAAGAATATTATTTAAGATACGCCTCGTTCAAGTGACCGACGCGTTCAAAAATTTTCGAGAAGATTATTAAAGGCGAAAAATCCTCGGGCAAACGTTGCCAGCGAAGAAGCAGCGCAGGAGGCTGATTGGCGCCTGCTTCGTTGAGGTTGCGGGGCTCCTCGAGCTCGGAAGACTCTCTTGCGCTCTAGAGAGGGCACCATTCCCAATCTTCGCGTCAGCGGTGGGGAAGAGGCAGAGGCTTGCAGTCCAGACCGACCTATTCATGGGTAAGCCGATCTTCTACTGCGTTGAAGTTGACAAGGCAACGGAATTCCTCGCTTACAAGAGCGCCGGTGAAAATGAGGAGGCGCAACTCGTGGATTCGGCCCAGAATCCGACATTCATCTATGCCCCGCTCATACACGTCCTGAAGCTGCCGAAGGTTCTCGATGAGCGAAAGAATGTCGGAGAAAAGTACCTTGCCGCCGAAGTTCAGAATCTCACCAGTCTTGTCAAGATAGCATCGTACAAGATGCTCTACGAAGAGCCTCCGCTTCCGCTCTACGCCTTCAAGAACGGCTCACAATCGACGCTGGGTTGCTTTGCCAGGCTTGATGACTACGAGGAGGCATCATTATTCTTCTATACGAGGATGAAGAGCGAGCCCGAGGCCGGGTTCGTGAGGTACTCTCCGACAAGGATTACCGAGACCGCGTTCAGCAAGCGTACCGATGAACACGGTTTCATCTACATCAAGATAATCAGGCTGAGGCAGAAGCACCCACTGGTCGAGTTCTAGTGGCCTTTAGGAAGCGGATGAGGTCCTCCGCGAGGCGAAGCCAGAGTCGTGTGGTCCTTGCGCTAGACCTAGTCGGTCCGCATGAAGATAGGGTCTCGAAGGCTATTGGACTCCTCAACGACTTGGTCGACAAAGTCGCTTGCGTGAAGATCAATCAGCATCTTATCCTACCTTTCGGTCTTCAGGGCCTCCGGGAGCTATTGCAAATCTGCAACAGGAAAGACGTGCCCGTGATAGCAGACCTGAAGCTGAACGATGTGGAATCTACGAATCTCGAGGCGGTCGATACGCTGTACAAGATGGGAGTTGACGCAGTAATCGCCAACCCGTTCGTCG
>JACPTA010000091.1 GCA_016193005.1 Nitrososphaerota archaeon
GATCCACAACCTGTACGTCCTTCGAGAAGAGCTGCTGAAGTGCAAGGAAGCTATAACCGAAGGAAGACTGTGGGACCTTGTGGAGGAGAAGGCAAGTTCACATCCTAGTGTCACAAAGGCATTCATTGAGATGGCAAGAAGGGCAGAATCGCTCACGCCCGGGACCCCCATGCTCAGGGAGAGGGGCCTGATGGTCAGGAGCAAGCTCGACAGACTGAGGCCCGAGCTGAGTATCGCACGCGACCACCTCCATGGCGTATTCCGAAAGAGAGCGAGGAGCGCCGCACTCATCCGTTCCGACGAGGACAAACCGCTGGCGAGGATGAAGGTGTACCAGGACCTGCTCTCAAGTTCGAAGGGAAGGACCATCGACATCTACCGCATTCATCCGGACCTGGCCCTCTACCCCGCAGAGCTCGAGTTCGTCTATCCATTTACCCAGACCATCCGCGCGGAGAGTCCGACAGGTGCAGGCTTGCTGAAGGAGTCCATCCGCAGGCTGAGGACTTTGGGTTACACCAAGATATTGGTATGCGATTCGAACTCAGTCCGGCGAACTATCTGAAGCTACGAGTAGATCGGACTGGGGAAACCCTTCTCCCTCGACCTCTCCTTCTCCGCTACGCTTTGAAGCTCTTTCTCAATCTCCTCTGCCCCTTTGATCAGGGAATCGGTGCTCACCTTGAAGTCATACCTCCTGCTCAGGAACTCGATAGCCGTGGCCGCGGCTCTCGGGTCTACCCGTTCCGTGTTCGAGTAGGCGAGGAGGGCGTACGCCGGGAAACTGCGCATCTCAAACGAGTTCAACAAGATAGCGACGGGCCCCACTATCATCCTCCCTTCTTCAAGAGACCTTTCGTCTCCAAGGACGCGCCTCTCGGCCATGGCTCTGGTCAGTACAAGCCGGTATCTCGTATCGTCTGTCCTCAGCGACTCGTCCAGACCCCCTATCAGGACCACCTCCCTTGCTCCCGAGCCCATGATCCAATCGCCGAGCTCTCTAAAGAACCTGCTCTCGTTCTCCCGCAGCGGAGGAACATCAGCCTTCAGTAAGGCCAAGTTGTCCTTGACAAAGACTTCGTAAGGGGTGGAGATCTCGCCTGCGACCGTCGAGGAGATTGCGGGAGCGTGCTCCGAGTCGATGTAGCAGAGCCGTTTAGCGCGCAACTCCTGTATCAGATACTTCACAGACCAGTAGCCGGTGGCGCCTATTCCGTGGAATCCAGTTATCAGGACGAGGGAGGAGAGGTTCGCCCCTTCGGGGAAGACCCTCAGAGAAGGCATTGGAATCGAGTGACCCTCCTGACCCCTCCTTAAACGTTCGTCTGGATGCGGCAATCCGTATTCCTTCTGAGATGGTTGGGAACTGAATAGTTCTAAACACTTAAAGAAGGAGGAGCCAAGGCGGGTTCACAGTTTCAAGTCATGCGAGTTAAGGTCCTGGGGGCAGCCAGACAGGTGGGGCGCTCTGGCTTCCTGGTAACGCATGGAAATTCTGGAATACTCCTTGATTACGGCGCCATGACAACCAAGGAACCAGGCTTCCCGATGCACGTGCAGCCGAAGAGTGTGAATGGCCTCATCCTGAGCCACGCGCACCTGGACCACTCGGGCGCGGCTCCGATGTTCTTTCTCGGCAACAAGATGAAACTGCACTGCACACCTGTGACTGCCGAGCTCTCCTCACTGCTCATCGAGGATTTCATCAAGATAAGCGGCCCCTACCTCCCGTTCGAGTTCTTGGACCTGATGGCCATGACCAAGAGTACTCAGGAACACCACTACATGGAACCATTTCAGGTTGGGGACTTCACCATCCAGTTCTACGATGCGGGCCACATACCCGGGTCTGCCATCATCTCCGTGGAGGCAGGGTCGAAGAGGCTCATCTACACCGGAGACGTAAACGGGAGCGAGACGAACCTCCTGAAGCCGTCATGGAAGGCGCTGGGAGAGGCCAACCTGGTCATAACGGAGAGCACCTACGCCACGATAGACCATCCCGCGAGACAGGAAGTGGAGAAGAGTTTCGTGGACTTTGCGACGGAGGTGGTGGAACGGGGAGGCGTCCTCCTCACCCCCGCCTTCTCGGTGGGAAGGGCTCAGGAGGTGGCCATGGTTCTAATCAAGCACGGGTTCAGACACCCCGTGGCGATGGACGGTATGGCCTTGAAGGTCAACGAAATCTTGATGCGGTACCAAGAGTACGTGAGGGACGCGTCGGCGTTCAGGAGGACCCTCGAGAACGTCGAGGAGATAGTGAGCTGGAGCCGGAGGAGGACTTTCATAAGGAAGCCCGGGGTCATCATATCTCCGGCCGGCATGCTCGTTGGCGGGTCCTCGGTCTTCTACAACCAGCAGCTCTCGCTGAATGAGAAGAACGGAATCGGGATAGTCAGCTTTCAGGTACCGGGAACAGCCGGGCGAACGTTGATCGACAAGGGGCTGACCCTGATTAACGGGAAACCCACCAAGGTGAAGGCTGAGGTCAGGCGCTTCGACTTCTCTTCCCACAGCGGAAAGAGCATCCTTGAAGGCGACCTGAAGTCAGTTGGGGGCTCGCCCAAGTTCATGACGGTGCACGGCGAGGAGGAGAGTTGCGTCAAGCTGGCAGAGGAGCTTCACACCCAGCTGGGCGCCGAAGCACTCGCTCCCAGGGTTGGGGAAGAGTACGACGTATGATGAGTTCCAATTGGACCAACCCCTCAGAAGGAATGTAACCGCAAGAAGCGTCGCGTTAGCACTCGCTGTCGTTGTGATCACCCAAGCCATCGCGCTCGCCATCACCCAGGTAAATCAGCCCGTATTGTCTCAGCTCGGATACAGCTACGCTCCAGCCGGAACTTCTTCCCTCGGGTCCGCCGGCAACGCGCTGATATTAGTCGCCTTCGTTTTCGCAACCACTTTGCTCGCCCTCTTCCTCGTGCGAAGGAACAAGGTCAACCTGTTCAGACTCCTGATATTCACCGGGACGCTCGTAGCAATCTTCGTGCTCACGCTCCTCGCTGCGGACAACTTTCTCTCGCCTCTCTTCGGCGAGAGGGTCTCCACGACGCTCTCGCTGACTTTGGCCGTCGTTCTCGCCGCGATTCTCGCGGCGAGCACCTTCATTGCGAGGCTGGCCTCCCTTAGATCAGTCGTTACTGTCCTTCTCTCTGCGGAGGTTGGGAGCTACCTCGCTTCGACGATTCCCTTTCTAACAGCCATACTGATACCGGTGGCGTTTTCCATCTACGACATCTACGCCGTCTTCAAGGGCCCACTGAAGCACCTGATCTCAATCTCTCCGGAGAACATAGGGCCCATATCTACCCGGGTGGGCGAGTTCACGATTGGAGTGGGAGATACAGTATTCTATTCCATGCTCCCCTCGCTCGTATTCTTTCAATTCAACCTAGTCTGCGCAATCATCACGGCGCTTGCGGTCAACGCTGGTGTGGTCTTCACCCTCTATGCGCTGGCTAGGTCAAGGATGCTTCCGGGTCTTCCCATTCCCATGGGGATGGGGCTACTCGCTCTCCTGCTCTGCGTTAGGCCGTTCTAGTATTCGACTACGTCTGCCTTTGCGCCCTTGATCAGGGCCTCGGCCTCCTCATCCGTTGTCTTCAGGGTGTAGAGATAATCTCTCCCGCGGATCTTCACCTTCACACTCTTGTCCGTCTTGATCAGCCTTATCTCCCTGGCAGAAGGGAGTAGTTTCAAAAACTCTTCCTTGCTCTTCAACTCACGCGCCATGACCTGGCCAGTGAAGAATACCTTTATTAGCGTCGTGGAAGGCGGTGGAGTCACCGAAGGAAACAACGGTAGGATGTGAATAGGATGAGTTTCGGACAACGCGGAGGCTATGGTCGCGGCGGAGGCGGATACGGAGGCGGAGGTTTCAGATCCTTCAAGCCAAAGCCAGTTGAGGTCGGTAAGGAGTACGACGTTACTATCTCTGACACCAGCAGGCGTGGCGACGGTATTGCAAAGGTCGACGGTTTCGTCATCTTTGTCACCGGGGCAAAGCAAGGCCAACAGGCAAGGGTCAAGATCACGCAGGTCTCTAACAGATTCGCGACTGGACAGGTAGTCGAGGGTTCGTCTTCAACGACGAGCGCGGCTGCAACTACGGAAGCCTCAGAAGAATCAGCAGAGAGTTCAGAGGAAGCAGCGTAAGACGCGCTTTCAACCTGACACGGGTTGCCCGGCAGGGCGACCACCCTTCCATTTTATTGAAGATCTGTCTTATCTGTCGAAGAACCCTTATTAGCGCAAAATCGATTGGCTCGACTCCTTGCCGGATATTTTGGTGCTCTCTAGGACTGAAGTGGAACAACTCCTGAACATGGATGATACGATACGAACGATGGAGGAGGTCTTTGCGGCTTCTTCACGCAGGGAGGCGGACAGCATCGGGGTGCTGCACATCGACGCGAGCAAGTTTGGCGGCTTCTGGAGTGTAAAGCCAGGTTACTTGGTTCACAAGGGCTACGTCGGGGTCAAACTGGGCTGCGGATACCCTGCCAACTCCACCAAGGGGATACCGACGACCCTCGCCGCGGTGCTCCTCAGCGACGCAACCAATGGACTCCCACTCGCGGTGCTCGATGGTGTCTACATCACGGGCGTAAGAACAGGGGCGACCGGAGGAGTAGCGGCAAAGTATCTCGCGAGGAAGGAATCCAGCGTGGTAGGGGTGGTCGGCACGGGGATGCAAGGACGGATGCAGGTGCTGGCTCTGAAGAACCTCTTCAAGCTAAAAGAGGTTCGGGCCTATGACATCGATGCTGGAAGGCTGTCGGCGTACGTCGGCGAGATGGAGCAGAGGATGGGCGTACCTGTAAAGTCTGCCATCTCTCCCGAAGTTGCAGTCAGAGGAGCCGACATCGTAATTACAGTCACCCCATCAAAGACGCCATACGTGATGGACGACTGGATTCGCGACGGGACGCACGTCAACGCATTCGGGGCGGACGCTCATGGAAAGCAGGAGCTGGACAAGGCGACCTACAAGCGGGCGAAGCTCGTGACAGACAACGTGGAGGTGGCCCTCGAGAAGGAGCTCTTCGAGAGAAAAGACATCTACGGCGAATTGGGTGAACTTGTCACGGGCGCGAAGAGAGGAAGGGAGAACGGAAAGGAGCGGACCATCTTCGACTCCACCGGACTGGGTATCCAGGACGTGGCGGCAGCCAGTTTAGCGTTCGAGAAGGCCAAGAAACAGGGCGTCGGCAAGTGGGTCAAGTTCATTTAGAAGGTCACACGGATGACTGTCAATTCTCCTGTATGGTAGGCAGGGAATCGTTTGATCGAAATATACGTCGACGGTCTTGCAGAACCGGCCAATCCAGGGACCGGGACATACGGCTTCGTCGTCTACAGGAATGGAGAGAAAATTGGTGAAGGGTACGGTCCCGCAGGCGAGCAGGTAACGAACAACTACTCGGAATACTTCGCACTCGTCCGTGCCCTTACGTCAATCA
>JACPTA010000094.1:0-1193 GCA_016193005.1 Nitrososphaerota archaeon
ACTTCGCTGCTCTCGCAGCTACAGAAGTAGAAGCGGGCCTAACTCCTACGCAACCCCCAACAATTAGTGGAAGATGTCGATCGACCTGGGCGGGGGTAGGGGAATCGCCTCGGGCGAGTTCCGGGATACTTCAACCACCGGAGGCGCCTCGAACGATGACTCCCTGTGTCGGCCATGCGGACACTCCTGCGCGTTCTGAGATGCCGCTCGATGGCATTATTCCTTTTGGTATTTCCTGACCTCGCGCACAGAGACCTAGGGTCAGCTACTTGCTTTGCCAGGCCAGACACCTAGCGACAGATAATCGCCATTCTCAAGTCTCTTAGAGAAACGGTATTTCGGTTGAACCTTCTGGCTCATCTACTGACTCAGAGGAACCGCAGTTAAGGCTCTAATATTCGTTTATCAGCCTTACAAAGATAACTCACTTCACCAACCTTATTCTGGAATGGCGTAGTCATGGTTTCATAATGAAGGACGAAGGAAATGTTGAATGCCAAAGAAAGCTGGGAAACGAAAAGAAACTAACCATATCGTGACATATGAAGAATGGCTTCGCAAACAACCCCTCAAGCCAGTCAAGAGTCAGTCAGGTTTCATTGACTCAGAAGAGATAGAGGCAAGTTCCTGAAGAATCGAGAATTAGCTCACGCTCATATGTCAAAAGAGTCGGACGGGCCAAGACATTGAGTTCAGCGAAGCTCTGCAGCTCTGGAACAACCTAGTGAATAGTCATAGGAGCGTGAGGAGTCGCGAAGGCGAAAGAGGACGTGAAACCGATTGTGGAGAAGGCGAAGAAGATTCGTGGTCAGTTCCTACTTCGAACAAGTGAATGCGAATCAATGTGGATTTGAACTGGCGGGCCCGGCAGTTTCCGCACCAAAAATGGTGCCAGAATTGGTTCGGTTTCGCAGGTTCATGCCTGCATGGGTTTGAACCTCTGATGTTGAAAATGGTTTCGAAATCGTAGGCACTTCGTGGCTCACCTTCGTCCTTGTCACCGGAGTCGAGCCTACTAACAACAGGGCCGAGAGGGCCCTGCGTTAGCAGGTCGTCCAGAGGAAGATAATCGGGACCCTGCGGAACGAGAAAGGTGTGATGATCCATGAAACGCTTACTACGGTCCTTGCCACGCGGGAGCAGCAGGGCCTTGACCCCTGCGAGCAGCTCAAACTGCATTTATAAGGCCAAAC
>JACPTA010000094.1:1226-11601 GCA_016193005.1 Nitrososphaerota archaeon
CGTACAAAAAAGCACATGAGGGACGAAAAATAAAAAACGGTCAAAATCATTAACAGTAGGGAGAAAAACCATGCGAAAAATCATAGCAAACACATTCGTAACGCTCGATGGCGTGATGCAAGGCCCAGGCGGACCGCAGGAAGATCCGACCGGCGGCTTTCGCTGGGGCGGATGGGCGGTCACTTACTTTGATGACACAATGCTAAAAAACATGGGAGAGTTCATGGCGAAGCCGTTTGACCTCTTGCTTGGGAGAAGAACATATGAAATCTTTGCCGCCCACTGGCCTTATGCCAAAGACGACCCTTTTGCAGAAGGGCTCAATAAGGCGAAAAAGTACGTTGTTTCAAAAACGCTTGATGCGGTGAACTGGAACAATTCCACGCTGATAATCGGAGATGTGGTGGAAAAAATAGAGAAACTCAAGGAAGATGACGGACCAGAGCTGCAAGTGCATGGCAGCATCAATCTGATTCAATCGCTGCTCAAACACGATCTTATCGACGAGTTTCGGATAATGACTTTCCCAATTACCATAGGAAAGGGCAAGCGGCTGTTTGGCGAAGGTACACAGCCGTTCGCTTTTAAGCTCACTGATAGCAAAACCTCAAGCACCGGAGTCATCATGGCCATCTATGAGCGAGCTGGAGAAATCAAGACTGGAACGACTGAGTTTGATACTCCGACCGAGGCGGAAATCGCAAGACGCAACCGTCTCACCGATGAGGAGAAGGCTGAAATTAAGAATTGAGGAGAAACACCATGACAAAACTAAACACATACAACAGGTTGTGCGGCGCTCACCCTAGCGCGCTATCGTTCTACGACGAGGCTGTCAGTCTCCAATAATAATGATAACAGCTCCGGTGAGAGCAGCTGCAGTGGTATTGATTTTCTCTACATGTTCTTGCCTAGACGAAGATTGTTAAGAAGAACGAACTCGAAACTATAGCGATTCTTGTCAAGAGGCAGATGGGTTCCTGCGGTGCAACAGCACAAACGCTACAATCACTGCTGCAATGCCTGTTACAATAGCAAGACCTATTATGCTTGAGCCTATCGTCTGACCTTGAGAGCTGATTTCCTGTTCAGCTTTGGAACTCTCTGTTGATGGTTCTGCTACTGGTTCTTTAAGCTCAGATTGAGGAATTTCTTCAGGGACTCCCTCCTCATTTTCGGGCGGTGCTGGCGTATTAGCCATGATAACGCCTATCTTGTTGTTATTGTTGTTTGGAAACCACACATTTCCTTCGTGATCCGCGTAAATGAACCTGATTATTGTTCTCGGAGTAGGAAGGTCGTATTCATGCAGAGTTTGTACGGATTGATCAAATTTACCAACTTTGTACGCTCCTGTCATGCTAAACCATACGTTATCATAGAGGTCGACCCATATCGCATACGGGCCAGAGGATGCCGAACTGGTGTCATATTCCTTCATCTCCTCTGTTCTGGGATCGAGGTTTCCTATCTTTCCGGTGTTGTACTCAGTAAACCAGAGCTTGCCCTCGCTGTCTATGGCAATTCTCCTCGGGCCGCTCTCGCTCGTGGGAGTAGGGTATTCCGTAACTTCGCCTGAATCCGCATCGACTCTGCCTATTCGATGTCCCGTCAGCTCCGCGAACCAAGCGTTCCCCTGGGGGTCAACAATTATGCCGTAGGGAGATGAGGATGGGGTTGGTGTAGAGAATTCTCTTATTTCGCCAGTCCTGATGTCAAGTAGGCCGATTTTGGAGGCTCCAATTTCTGTGAACCATAGGACACTGTTACCAAGTATTGGAGTGTGCGGTGCTGAATTCGGAGTCGGGGTGGGGAATTCGTCAATCTCCCCTGTCTGGGGATTTAGCCTGCCAATCATGCTGGTTCCCATTTCTGTAAACCATACAATTCCGTGCTCATCAACGACTAGGCCGTGTGGTCGTGACGACGGTGTAGGTATTTGATACTCCCTGAACTGTGCAGTCTTAGGGTCGAATTGCCCAATCTTGTTAGCGCTAATCTCCGTAAACCACACTGTCCCATTCTTGTCAACAATTATGTCATGTGGTGAAGAATTCGGTGTGGGAATTGTCCATTCTTTGACTGTGATTTCTGCAGGTTGCGCTTGAGCAAGTTGCAAGACGGATAACAGAACCATGGTAGCAATTGCGGAGCGCATGATTGAGTCCATTCTAAGCGAAAATATATGCCTTGATTTAAGGTTCTAATGATTTCTGTTGGCATGCACCTCCTGCGGAACGCTGGGGCTTGCATAAGGATGGAAACCTTCTAGAGCAACGTTTGCTCGGATCCTCAGAGACTTGAACCCACGATTTTGAGCCCATTTCTAGAACCAAAAACATAGCGGGCCCGGTGGGAGTCAGAACGTATAGGTGTCTAGAAGTAGATTCGAACTTGGGGCAGTTGGGTCCGGTTGAACTCGTCCCTGAATGGGTTCGGAAAGCGGATTTCATTCCCTCTCTCCCAGACACAGACCTATCATCTCAGATACCAAGGGAGATTCTGATCAAGATCGTTCGATAGGGAGCCTGCAGGATTGACGCTTACCCTTCGAGTCCGACTAGATCGCCGCGACGAATTGTTCCGCTCTGATGTACTGATGCATAGACTCCGACATTAACCTGGTTGTACCTCGCAGCCGCGCGCAAGATACCCAAATCTCTGGGAAGGTCACCTTGTGGCAGAGTCGTCATCACGCACCTAGGACAAGGTCCGCTGACCTTCAGGCGAACTTCGCCTATGGCTAGAGTCTTGCCCACCCATGAATTCTCGATGAAATCCTTCTCTCCAGTTGCTGATTCTACTACAATGTTTGGCCTAAAACGTCTAACTTCGAAACGCCCTTCTGGATAGAGCTCTCGCAGACGGTTGATTGTTGCAGTAGTCAACAGATGGATTACTGCAAGGTCGAAGAAGGTTTGCGGAGGCATGGCTTCGTCGGTGACTTTTTCTCTGTGAGCTAGCCCTTCTATGTCCGGCCAATACTCCTCCAGACCTGGCTTCTCCAAGCTCGGCCTCATGAGCCGCACTCTACGACCAAGGGCGTTCGACAAGACGTGATCGATGTCCTGATCGCTGGAGATGAAGGCGCCGTCTGGAAGAGCTATCCGGACAGGAGGGATTTGCTCGAGGCCTTGTGGTTGCTGTGTAAATGCAGCACGAAAGTCGAAGAGCTTTCCCCACTTTCTGGGATTTTTGGCACTAACCACCTTGCCAGTCTCTTGGTCGACCAGCGCGTACGCACGGTCCCCCAGCAGCCCGCGTTCAGTTACGTACGAAGAATTGAGCTCTTCTCCCATCATCGACTTCACGGGGTATCGCCACAGGGAAACTACCGATGCAAAAACTCCTTCATCCTGACTCACAAACACCCATGTCCTCGTGAAACGTTCATGCGGTCGCCTTTATCTAGATTATGGCGAAGAATTTGCTGACGAACGAATCCAGCTTCGTCCAATGTGTGGGGTTAGCTGGCCCGGTGGGACTCGCGCCTGAATAGGTTCCAGAAGTGGATTCGAAATCGTAGGTTCGAGCTTGGGGATCTGGTAAGCGATAGAAACGTGATCCTCCGGGCTCGTTGGGATGCTAACGTTTTGGCCCTGGAACCAGAGGCAGATGACCTCAGGATTCATTGTCAAAGGCGTAGACAGTTCTTGCCAGCTGTGGCTACAACAGCGAAAATTTCCTTGAGCTTGACTTCCCGCACATAAACGTTGGATTTGCCTACTTCCCTAAACGGTTGCGCCAGATACGTTGTGAAGTCAACTCTCGCACTAAGGGCGAATAGGGCTACCTCTAGACCTCCGTACTGCAACGGTGAGGTATTATGCCGGAAGTGCCATGCTCAGGATGTTCGGCTTCAGGCGGTTGTGCCCACCCTTGCGAGCCAGAATTGACAGTAATATGAGCGAGATAGTGAAAACTACAAGAGGGGAGAGCGGGAACTCTGGTATCACGACGGTGCCCGTGATTGTAACGGTCTTTGCGCTATGAGGATAATCCATCCTTATCATAGTGTGCGTGGAGTTGGATGTCTGTCCGAATTCATGGTTACGGCCGTCCAGCTGTACAGTAAACTGTCCGCCTAGAAGTCCGAGGGGTATGGATGCCTCGGCGAAGCCATCGGTGCCGGTCGCGCCCTCAACTGTGAATCTGATCTGTTTATTCGGTTGGGAGAACTCGAAGTTGCTCACAGTGGAGTTAGAGAGGAGGCCTACAACAAACCTATACTGTTCGAAATCTGCCTCAAACATCTTCATCACAGGCCTGTTAACGAAGAATGCTATGTCTTGGACCACATAGTTTACCCGCTTAGGTGTCCAGAACTCTTTGTACCCAAAGCCTGTACTGCCTGCCATTACCCTGAGGGTATAGTCTCCGTTAGGTAGGTCGAGGAACTCTGCTCCCTTGGTCTTGGTGGGCGGTGATAGGAAATCCGTAAAGGTGTTCTCGAGGGCTGTTGCGTTCCGTATGATCCATGTGTTCGCAGAGTTGTCGCGGATGCTATAGGTAATCCTCCCAACGTCAAAGCCTTCCCTAATAACGAAGGGAATCCTGTTGCTGGCATGGAAGCGCCCGGGCTTGGGCTCATCGACCGTGAATGTAGGGGGCATGTAACTAAGGCGCTCGGCCTCGAAGAAAAATGACTTTTCCGCCCGCCTTTCCAAAGGCCCTGGTGGAACATATGATGAACTCCTCAGCTCCCATACCTTCTGCCCGTCACGCGTTACTTCGATCAATCGTCCAAGCCCATCATTTATCAGTGTGTTCCCGTTGGGCAGCCTCTGTGCACCTCTGAAGAAGGGCGTCTCATCCCTGATTCTCTGCAATTCCGGCCAGCGCCAAACAGCCTCATTCTTGCTTATGTCGAGTTCGTAGACGCCTGTTGGCGGGTCTGCAACCAAAAGATTTCCGTTAGGTAGAGGGATGGCGCCGTGAGGGAACACAACCTTTCCGAATGGTTCGCATCCTTTGACGCATGGGTCGCCGAAGGCCTGTAAGGGCATACCCGATTTGTCGACGATTATTGTAATGTTGAAGTTGGTCAATTCGATAAGCGTGGTGCCATCAGGCAGGCGCAGGGCTTTGTTGTTGTGGGTCCAGAGTCCGAAGCCGTGTTCCGGGATTCTGACGTCCTTGTACTTCGGATCGTTTGCGTACCAATCCTTGGCATGCCAGGCCCAGACGATCTCGCCCTGAGGGTTGAGTTCGAAGACCTGTGGGTCAACATAGGGCCACGGAGAGTAGTCTTCAGAGTGGCCAGCGTTGATGAGGGTGTTTCCGTCAGGTAGCCGCTGTGCGTCGTGGGAAACCCGTTTGTCTATGAATGACCAAACCAGCTGTCCTTCCCGGTTTACCTCATAGGCCCCGCGCATGTTCTCGGGTTGGACAACCGTGTAGAGCACGTTGTTGCTGCTGGGGATGATCATGACGCCCGTGAAGATCGGCTTCCCAGCGCCTGTCTGAGGGTGCTCATAGCGCCAGACCACTTCACCAAACATGTTCACCTCGATGATCTCGCCCATCTCTGAATTGCCGAAGACCGTGGTTCCGTTCCACGTCTTGCTTGGAACCCATATCTCGACTTTGTAGTTGGGATCGACTACGCCTCGCGGAATCCCCTGAGGGTCAGACGTTTGCTCTGTGGCTTCCGCAGAGATAATGGGCTCCGGCACAAAACTACTGGCGCTCAACAGCAGAATTATTATGGCACAGAGGATGAACCTCCGCATAAGACCTCCATAACATTTCAGATAATCAGTCTTAAATGTCTTCTGATTCCTTGACGATTTTTGCTCGAAAACCACAGCTCATATGCAGGCTCTTTGATTTAGCTCGGAATAGCTATGGCGGGGCCGGTGGGGCCTACCCCTCGGAAGGGGTGGGTCTGGTTTCTCATGTTATCAATTATTCCGATCCTAACTCTTCCAGCACTCAGCATGCTATCTTTCTTCTGACAGGCTGAGTATAATTTCACCACGGTATCGGCATTCGGACCAGGGGTTCGGGCCGGAAAGAACCCGTTCTAGACATGTCAAGAAAAGGGGGACTCGAACCCTTGACCTGAATAAGGATTCGAATCGTGTCAGATGTGTATCGATGACTTTTAGGGAGCGATAGGATTATCTTCTACCGATCTTAGGCAGGAACCTTCCTGTTCTTTTCATGTATTCTTCATATTCTTTACCGAATATCTCCAACAGCTCTCGTTCTTCATCTTCAGTACCCATGTCGACGAGTGACGCTGGCAGAAGCAACAGCGCCAGTAAGTTAAGCGTAACCAAAACTACCCCGGATGAAACAAGAATCCAGGATAGGTAGAAGGGATGCCTTACGTAGGCATACAGTCCAGTCGTTATCAGCTTCCTCTCTGTCTTAGCCTTCGCGTAGACCTCCTTACTAAGAATGTATCCCGCGCTTAACATGATCACAAGACCTGCCGCTGTAACAGCCAAGCCCAAGACCTTGCATGTATGTGTCAAGCGGGTTAAAGAAGGATAGGAAAGGAGAATAGAGGAACCGTGGCCCAAGGAATAGTCCATCAAGAACGAGAAAGATTGGGAGCCCAAACCAAGTGATGCCTCCCACTAGACCAGTTTTCGGGGCCCTCCTCCCCACCGTCTGTGTCCTCCGAATCTCCACCTCCTTCCTCCTCGCGTCTGTCATGAATCGACTCTCCCAGTGAGGACCCAACACTAGCCACCCTAGGGCGAGTAGAGCATAGACACCAAGCAAAGCACCTACGACCAGGTCAATCGACAGCAACTACCTTCCCATCACTGCGAAGAACACGCAAACGCCGTCAGAGTCTATCATGCTGAGCCCCAACATTGTTACACTATCAAGTGGAACCGAAAATCCTTCACAGGATTGCCTACCTTGCGTTCTTCATGGATAAATGGACCGTGTGTGAATGCCTTGTCTTGATAGGATTTTGTCTTGATCGACTACGCAGGAGGATGACGATACAGGAGGATGCCCAAGACGAGTAGCCATAAAGTAAATGCGACTGCATATGGCACAAAGATGGGTCTCGAAACCCAGTAGGGACCGAAGATCCCTGAAACATAACCTAACACTCCTATTAAGCCGAGCACCACCCCTATCCAGGCGAATCCCCTATTGTATAAATTAGCCTTGATAAGAGAAGCGCCCAGCAAGCCACCTCCAGCCCAGAAAGCAAAGAAGGCAGGTGCCACAAGGCTTATCGCCAATAGGCTACTGAATTCCAAGAGCATAGCCGACAATAGCTTCTCTTCAACGACTGCCGCTAGGTATTTCTGCGCAAGAAATGGGTCAATGAACCCGTCAATCAACATAATCAAAGTGAAGAGTGGCGTCGCAAGGCCGAATAAGAGCAGAGCTGGCATGGCGTAAAATGGATCTCCTCTACTAAGAGTCTTGTAGAGAGTCAGAAATCCCAGGAACATAAGCGGGAAAGCCAACATGAGCATCAAATGCGATGCGTAGTATGCATTGACGTTGTTTACTATGAGTCTTGCTAGACCTTCCGTGCTTCCGGGAAGTATGCTCCCGCCAAAACTTTCCCTAGGATGAAGGATGTTCCCTGCAAGTAGCAATATGGCTCCGAAGATAAGAGAGGCGCCACCGAGCTTGCGAGCACTGGGAACTAGGTTGCTATCTGCAGTTTGAGATGTCATACTATCTGTTCCTCTCTATTTTTTCCTTCATTTTGGCGAGGCCTTCATTGAGATACTTCTCCATATCTTTCCTTATTTTCACGGCATCAATGATCTGACCGAGGATTGAATAAGGTGGCTGGTACTCCCATGTCTCGGTTAGGCGGGACCCCCCACTGGCTCTCTCAAGTACAACGGTATCTCTAAAGTCCTTGAAGTCCCCCTTCACAAGGTCGAGGACAATCCTTGACGGGGGGACCAGCTCAGTGAACTCCATCGTTGCCTTCAGTCGCTGACCCGCTACACGGCCAGAAATCTCAAACGTATCCCCTACCTTTGGATCACCCTTGTAGTTCTTCTTAACCTTGACATCTCCTGAGAAGGCCGACTCCCAGAATTCCTGGTCTTGGACGAATTGGTAAACTCTGTCTACCGTAGCTTTTATTTCAACCGAGTGCTCCAATCGAGTCATGACTATGGGCTGGGCGAAATCTTGAGTTAAGGTCTGTGTGAGGGCCGATTCCGAATCCGGCGCAAAAGGCTATAAAAGTTCCAATTACGACAATCCATCTACCAATCTTGGACATATTGGATTTCCGGATTTTCCGGGCCATGGGATTCCTGCCTTTCGGTCCGCACGCCGGAGACATCAATAGGCTCGACCCTTGGAAGATTGCCAAGGAGCTAGGCTTTGACGGCAAGACAGTAAAGGTCAGAATACGCAACATGGAGAAGCAAGGCTTCATCCAGTACTACCAGATTTACCCCAACTTTCGGCTACTGGGCGTCGAAGCAGCAGCCTTCTTCTTCGAGGCGCCCAACATTGATGCTAAGAACGAAGCAATTCGAAAGGCCAGCCTAATTGACGGGGTTGTCGAGGTGTACAACTTCATAGGAAATACGTGGTGTATAGACTTCACTTACCATGATTCACGCGATTTAGAGAAGCGGTTGTCCTTGCTACTCGAGCTCACCAAATCCTCCTCATATGAAAAGTTCTACGGCCGAGTCATGCCGCCCACTAACATAACACTCAACAGCCTCGACTGGAAAATCATGAAGAGCCTCAGATATAATGCCTTCAAGCGGCTATCGAAGGTAGCAGAAGAACTAGGCGTCACAGTCAAGACAATCAAGAGAAGATTCGAAAGGATGACCTCCAACAACGCAATCATCATCGTCCCGGTGATCAATCCTAGCGTAGTAGCCCATACCATTACCTACGGCCTACTCTTCTACCCAGATGAAGAAACTAGGCGGGAAGCAGTCCGCACTATAATCGAGACCTTTGAGCCCATCTGTTTCATGTCGTATGCTCCGCCCAAAGGGCCCCTAGTTCTCCTGAACTTCGCAACCACAATGGCAGAGACCGAAGAAGCTTTGCTACGCGGAAAATCCATCAAAGGTGTTAGAGATGTTAAGCTTCTAGTTCTCAAAGAGACCCGCGAATACACAGAATGGATAGACCGCGAAATAGACAAAAGAATCCAGGAAACACAGAGACCTTCAATAAGAGTCGCTGAGAAGGCCGAGCAGAAACCCAGAACAATGTAATGGACTGTTATTCGGTGAGCTACTGCGCTGGTGGGGTAGGTGGACACCATGGAGTTCTCCTGGGATTGGTTTTAGGGGAAAGCGCTATTGAACGTACCATTCGTAGCCAGCAAGCCGAATGGAAGGGGGCTCGCTCTCTACATATGTCACGAGATCCTGAAAAGACTTAACGCGACCATCGAGTTCTTGGACGAAAGGGACCCATCCCTTAGGAAAAGCGGGCCCGGTGGGATTTGCAACTTATTGGTTTCAAATACCAAACACGCCTCAAGACGGCTCAACATCTAGAGAGCCCGTCAGCACAAGCATACCCTGTACTGTTCACCACGGCTTACACACTATTGGGTCTCCGGTCGGGGTGCACCCTTGTCGACTCGACCGTTAGCAATCTAAAGTCAGACACAATCGCGCTGCTTAAGAGTTCAAGGCTTCCACTATTGGCAGCGGAGAGATACTGTCTAAGGGCTCAGCTTCCGGAGTTCATAGGCGGGCCATCAGGAAAGTCATTCTTCATAGACGGCGGCAACGGCTTCGACGTCTATCTGTTCACCTCCATAGCCAGAGAACACGGGCTTGATCTTCACGACGCTCTGGACAACATCATCATTTCGAGGGCATTTACTCCCTACGAACTGGTCCAACTGATAGCCAAGGATGCCAACCGTGTCATCGATAGGTATCGACCGAAGCTACTGGTGATCTCGAACGTATTCGACCTCTTTTCCCGGGACAAGGAGACCGACGAAGCAAGGAGACTGATGGGAAAGATCAGGAATGCAATCTTTCGCATAAATCGCTCAAGAAGGGTGCCCATAGTGATAACGGCGAGGAACAGAGTAGAAGGCATTGAGCCGATAGTTCAGGAAGCGTGCAACGTTGAGGTGGAGTTTGTTGAAGAAAGACATCAGATCGTATCGCGTCTGCTGAGGCATCCCTCAAAACTACGGATGCAGATTGCGGGTTATGTCGGCGACGAGCTGTACAACCAGGAATCCCTATCCCCAGAGGCGATGACTCGTGGGTAGAACCATCCCGTCGTTCAGAATCGCGCTGGAGGATGAGATAGCGAGCTGGAAGTCTTATGGACGATCCCTTAGCTACTCGTCCAAGCAGCGATTGAGCGCGCTCTTTGATGCCGCAAGGAACTACCTGCTCTGCTTCCTCGAACGCCGTCAGGCCAA
>JACPTA010000095.1 GCA_016193005.1 Nitrososphaerota archaeon
TGATCGCGAGCGCGTTCTCAAGCTGGGTGGGGTCCCTGATCGTCTGCGCGAGCGACTGTCTCTGCTGCCTCAGATCGTCACTGACAATCGCGTTGAGTATCTTGTCCGAGACTCCCGTGGCGCCCAGGCTGACGACCAGTATGAGCAGGACGATTATCAGGACGCCAAAGAGCGTGCCTCCTCGGATGGCCAGGACTCGCGCTGAGCCCAAACTTCTACGGTCGTTCGGGCGGTGGAGATGAATCTAAAGTATTCGGTATGTTCCGTCTCAGGATTTCAGCGCGAACCGTGAGGGTCCGTTGGGCGACACGCGACAGCCCTACCTCTTCCCTCTCCTGCGAATGAAGATTGCACCCGCGATGGCGGCCCCCACCGCCACGACCCCTCCTACCAGGAAGATCGAGGTGAAGTCCTGTTCCTGCGGTTGTTCCGAGGCTGCGCCGCTAGTAACCCCTCCGCTAGTGACAACGCTGGTCGTGGTTACGGCCGTCGTTGACGCTTCCACGAGCTTCCCCCTCTCTGCCACAATCGATATCGAGTCACTCGATGCAGTCAGTACCAGCTGGTAGCTCCCTGGTTCAATCTTCGACGTCAGCTCGCTTGGGAGAGCGATTACGAAGCTGCTGTTCGAGACGCGCTGCGCGTCCCCCTTCTGGATCACCGCTCCGCTGGCGGGGTCGTAGAGGACGTAGCTCAGGTCAAGGATGCCGGGCCCCCTGACCTGAACGTTGAAGGTCGTGTCCTTCCCGATGGTTATGAAATCGCCCTGCACATTCGTAATGTCGATGGAGGGAGGCTCTCCGTAGAAGAGATCTCCCGGCTTGAACGGGTAGGTGGCATCCCTGAAGGCGTCTATCTCGGCGAATTGGGATGGGGCGTCAAACTTCGCCAGCTCGAAGGGTCCGTTGCTGATGACCATGTGTCCGTGCCCCTCGAACCACGACATTGCCGCCCGGTACCTGTTTGCCGCATCTTCTGCGCTGGCCAGCACCTTCCCCCCCACGGTGAAGACATTCTGTGGGAAGGTGTTCTGGCCAAGGAACTGGTTGAGTGTGAAGCTAGCTAGCCGGGCGTGATTCGCCTCGACCAGACTCAGCCAGTCCACCCCAAACCTCGCCGACGCCGTATTGCTGTAGGCGAGCCGCCTCTGGTCGAAGACCAGGTTGTCCGTCGCATATAGCACCTCCCAGGGCATCGACATGGAAGAGACGCTGGCGTACTCTGCGATGTATCCAGGGACGAAATGCCAGAAGTTCACGTAGACATCGACGCTCGTGTCATTGATTATCCTGAACCCGCGGAAGGTGTCAAGGTAGGGACGGTTGACCGTCGCTATCGCGAACTCGACCTTGGACTTGTCCGGGCTGTATGTCAGGTCGAAACTCTGGTAAATCCCGTAGAAGAGGTCGGCCATCGAGATGGGCTGCCCGTCGTGCCACTTTGAAGAGAAGTAGTCCTTGTAGTTGAAGGTAACCTTGCTGGTCGCATCTATTCCCTGACCGACACTCTTCCATTGTCCTCCCTTCGCGTCCCAAAGGACGGCGTCGGCAGGGACGGAGACCTTCCCCTGGGGTCCCTCTGTCTCGACGGCGTACTCGGCTCTGAACGGCTGCGGCAGACCCGTGAAGGGATGTCTCCAAGTCGGCGGGTCGAACAGGTTCCTCCAGATGTTAATGCTGTAGACGTCAGTGAAACCTCCGACCGGGTTCCAGATCGTCTGGGCGGTCCAGACCCAGACACTCCCCACCGTGAGGTCAGTCCTGTCTGCGATGTATGCCTCCCTGAGGGTCGGAAGCGACAAGGGTCCGCCCACCAGGTCAGTGCTCAGCCCCTGCATCGAGGAAGTGGCGGGGAAGCTGTTGACCAGCGTGGCGACCCAAAGACGGACGGACTCCTGTAGGCACATGCTGGTGGCCTCCCTGTAGAGCTGGTTCCTCTCGTCCGCCCCGGAGAAGTTGCCCGTGAAGATTCTCTGCCCTATCTGGTCGATCGTCGGGTTCTCGTACTGCCAGAAGCCGACCTCCTTCCATCCGGGCATGTTCCCCAACCACGGCGCGCACATCTGATTGACCGTCCCAAAGTCGTAGCGTTCTGCGCCTCCCCTCCCCCAGCCTTCGGTGTAGAGGTTCCAATCGAACAGAGCCGGGTCCGTGCTGTAGACGGTAGAGATGGCAGGACCGAAGGTCTGGAAGACCCTGTCGACCGTGAAGCCGAGTTTGGTCAGCTCCGAGGCGACCAGGTCGCCGACATCTCTCCTCTCGTCCTCGACCCTTATTATGAACTTGAGAGTGATCGGGTTCCCGTTGAAGGTCCAGACCCCGTCCCGAAGCGTGGCTCCTTCACCGGTCATCGCTCCCTCTACCAACGTCTTTGCCAGGTCAGGGTCATACCTGACGTTGGCTTCCCTGACGATGTCGGAGACGGCCAGGTAATCGTAGTCGAAGGGGCTGACGTGGGTCACCATCGGCGCGGCGAGACCCTTGTAGATGCCGCTCACGATGAAGTCTCTGTTGACTACGTACTGCATCGCAAACCTGACTTCCCTCAGAGAGAACGGATTCAGCCCGCCTGAGGGGGCGGGGGCAGGGTTGAGCACGATCGAGATCGAGCTCGCTGGCGCCTCCAGGACCTTCACGTCCGGCCTGCCGAGAAGTTCCTTCGCCCCTACGACGTTGAGACCCGAGAGGTAGAGGTCGATTCCCTTGTTCTCGAGGACGCTCGGCGCGACGTCCACTGGGACGCCTCCCTTGAATATTATCCGGTCTGCGGCTGGCCCGGGTCTGCTGTGGGGTGGCTGATACTTTGCGAAGACGGGGTTGACCACCAGGAGCGCGAGAAGGAGTGCGAGGACGAGCTTCTGACGGACGCCCACCCGGAGATGTCTCAGACTTCCAGCCTCTTGCCTCTACTTCCTCGGCAGCCTCTTCAATACCAAGATGATGGCGATGGTGGCCAGGACCGCGGCCGCTCCTGATAGACCCGTGGCTATCCAGATGCTAGTGTTCAGGGAACTCAACTGGTCTCTGAGCTGGTCTAGGGAGGTCGAGTTGGAGGTTGGTGCAGCCGGCTGAGAAGTCAAGTTCCTGATTAGGTCGAGGGCCTGGTTCAGCTGCTGGTTTATCGTGTTGAACCCCACATCCATGAAGAATGATGCCGTGGCAGCGTTGCCCGAGGCATCGAATACCGTGATCTGCTGGCTTCCCTCACCGGCTATCGGCATGAAGATTCTTAGCGCGAACCTACCGTCCTTGTCGGTCCTGCTGCTGGTGACGACGGCTCCGCTCACCTCAAGGAATATCTCGAGGTTCGGCTGGAAGTTGAAGCCCTGGATCTGCACGTCTCTTCCTCCAGTCCCCCTCGGGGGGTTGACGAAGATGGAAGGAGAAGGCATGAGGGACGCCCTGGCGTAGGCTATCTTCTGGTTCGAACCGCCGAACTCGCCGAGGCGACCGTCTGCCCAGACCATGTAGACGTCCTTCTCGCTTGCCTTTATCGAGAAGTAATCTCCGATGAACCGACCTCCTGGGAATGCACGGTTGGGGTTGGAGGGGAAGTCAGTCACACGGGAGTTCTCAGTCCAGGTCTTTCCCCCGTCTGCCGACTTGGCGTAGTAGATGTTGTAGCTCTTCTCGTTCCTGTCGTCCCTGAAGTCTCCCCACATGAGGTGGATGCTCCCCTTCGGATCGTAGGTAACCGCGGGAAAGAACTGGAAGCTGCTCGTATCGTCGTCGTTTACCCGCTTGGGGTGGCTCCAGCTCTCACCGTTGTCTGATGAAGCGGTGAAGAATACATCCCCATCATCTGTGGGTCTGACGTCCGGTCGGGCGACGTAGACGAGCGAGACCTGGCCGTCCGGCCCGACCGCGATCTGGGGGAAGGCCGCACCCCATGCCCTGAAGTTAGCCGACCTGGGGGAGAAGGCGATCTCACTCCTGGTATCGACCAAGATCGGGCTCGAGAAGGACGCTCCTCCGTCGTCCGACCTTGCGATCCACACCTCTCCCAGTCCCTTGAACTCGCCGTCGTCCGCGGAGTCGAACCAGGAAACGTAGACTGTCCCGTCGGGAGCGACTGCCGACTGCGAGCCCTGGACGATCCGCTGGTTCGCCGCGCCGGTGAAGTCCCTCCTCACCGTGGGACTGGCTGCTATGGGCTTGCTCCAAGTTTGGCCTCCGTCGTCTGACTTTACCATCTCTATCGTGGTCTGGAGAACGGGGTTGACAAACTGATAGATCGTGCCGTTGAGCAGGTAGGCGATGTCATACTTTTGCACGAATGATGTGTACGTGACATAGACCGAGTCCTTGGAGGGGTCGCTCCGGCTCGGGCCCGCGCTCATCCACGGCTTGTCGAGGAAACCTAGCGAGAGCGAGCCGCCGATTCCCTGGGAGACCGGAGCCCCCTGGAACTTGACGGTGCTCGTTGAACTTTGGGTCGGCTCCTTCCACGTGAAACCTCCGTCGGCCGAGCTCGCCACGCCTATCCCGGAGATGAGTGCCTGGAAGGCCAGGCCCCCTATGCTGAACTCCTGGACTCCGATCGAGATCGAACTGATGTAGACGTTCCCTCTCCTGTCAAACTCTACGACAGGGTCCCCAGACGCGCCTATACCTTTCTGAAGATACCTGGGCTGGAAGGGTCCCTCCCACGTCGCTCCTCCGTCTATGGTGACATACGACACCACGTTCGGAAAGTTGTAGTCGATTACTCCGACCACCAGGTGGTCGGGATTCTTCGGGTTGACCGCGATGGAGGGCTCGGTCTGCAGCGGAAACTGACCGTAGTCCCGAGTCAGGAGGACGTTCCTGCTGAACTTTTGGGTGGGGCTCCTGAAAGGGACAAGAGCAGCCGAAGCAGCCTGCAATATCGGTGAACCACTTTCCGTTCCGGATCCGCCAGGCGATCGTGACCAGGAGCCAAAGAGCCTAAAGTCAGTCCCCTCGACCGCGAATGCGGAAGCCCCCGAGAGAAGATTGCCCATGGGAAGGAGAAGGTTTCGCCCTCTCTCAATCGCACTCATGTCAAGGAACTCGGAGTAGCCTCCGACAGAGCTGGCCGAACCCTCACTCTCGGCCCAGACGACTGGCAAGCCCGAGAGGAGCAGGAGAAACAGTGGCAAGATCGCCAGCGTGCGCACGTTCTCGATTACTGGAGCCAGTCAGTAGTTATGCCTTTCTTTCGAAGATTGGGTCAGGCCCGAATTCGGCTATGAAGTCAGGGTTATCAGGTTGTCCAGATGTGTTATTATGGCAAGAAGCGCGTCCGTCTCGAATTTGTCTATCGCATCCGAATAAGCGAAGGCTCCCGCGAATTCAGCATCTACGAAGATTTGTCCAAACTGATCGATGGAGGTTGAATTTCGGAGGGGATAGATGTAGTTGACGAAGTAGTTGTCGAGCGTGTCGAGAATCTGGTCGACCGTAGGCCCGAGTGTGGGGTCTACCTTCACAGCAATCGTCTTTACTCCCTTCCAGTAAACTCTGGCATCCTCCAGGTCAGACGGTATGTCCTTCCTGAGCTCGCTCAGGAGCAGTCTATCATTGTTCAGCTTCAGGGTCACGTTCTGAATCGTACCCAGCTTCTGCTTGATTGTGGCGAGCTGCGTCTGGTTGCCGCTCAAGTCCCTGAGAGACTTGGTCAGCTCGACCTCTTTGGCCGAGAGGGCGGCTTCGTTCGCATTCAGTTTGGCCAGCAAGTTCGCGTTCTCTTCGCTCAGCCGGCTGACGGTGGAGCTCGTGCTCGTCGCGCTAGCCTGAAGACTGCTTACAGTGGAGTTGAGTTGTTGCACCGTCGGCTGGGTGGTGGCATACCCGATTCCAATGCCGGCAACTACCCCTACGGCGAGCATGACCAAGAGAAAAGGTGAGAGAACTCTTGTGCCTGTGCTCAAGCTTCGTACCTAGGATTGGCGAGAATTTGGCGCCTACTTATCCGTTGCCTGAAGGGTTCGTGACACGAAACGCGAATACGCACTGAGTGCGCCGTGATCGAATTCTATGCGCGCGTCCTCTCTAACAAATTTTCTTCCTGAGATCGATAATACTTTCAAGGGCATCGACTTCATTGATGAACTCGTCTGGAGCCCTTTCAAACGACTGGAGCGTTCTCCTTGTCTGGATATCTTCGAGTTCAGTCAGAAGTCGGCAGAGCCTTCGCCTGTCATCTTCTCCGTCCTTTGACCGCCTTATCGAGCATCCCTTCCAGTATCTTCTCGCGCGCCTCCTTCGGAAGGGAGAGGATTCTGTCTATTTCTCTGATTGCCTCCTCGTAATCGTGTTCGGTCAACTGCGTGACTCACCGATACCTTCATTGAAGGCTATTGCGTTATTTAAGCGCACATCAGCCAGCACCTGCAATCGAACCTAGTGCAATGCGTCGAGGACTTCCTTTCATCTCAACGAACGACACGAGGAACAACAGCCTCGACAGCCTGCCATCAATTGAGAATGTACAAACCTGTCCATTCACCTTTCCCCCTCTGAGAAGTTAAAAGACTTATATCAGCTCGCCGCCTAGCGGCAGGCAATGGCTCAGATTGCAGACGTGAGTCTAGAGCTGAAAAGGGAAGTTTCGAAGGGAAATTTCATCAGACAGACACAGTCGATATGTCCCGAGTGCAACAGGATCCTCCCCGCGATAGTTTTTGAAAGGGAGAACAAGGTCTTCATGACGAAGACCTGCCCCGAGCACGGCGAGACGGAGGAGCTCTACTTTGGCTCCTACGAGATGTACGCCAAGTTCTCACGCTTCTGGAAGGACGGCAAGGGTACCCACGCTGCGAACGTCCCGATGGATGTCTGCTCGTGCCCTGCCAACTGCGGATTATGCTCCAACCACCTCTCTCACACGGGATTGTCGAACATAATCATCACAAACAGATGCGACCTGACCTGCTGGTACTGCTTCTTCTACGTGAAGAAGGGGCTTGAGGGGGCGTACGTCTACGAGCCGACCCTCGACCAGATTCGCGAGATGGGTCGGACGCTCAAGGCAGAGAGACCCGTGCCCGGGAACTCCGTCCAGATTACCGGCGGGGAGCCGACGATTCGCGAGGATTTGCCCGAGATTATCAGGATTCTGAAGGAGGAGGGGATTGACCACATCCAGCTAAACACCAACGGGATCAACCTAGCTCTCGACCCGCCGCTGGCCGCGAGGCTGAAGGAGGCCGGGGTGTCCAACCTCTACATGAGCTTCGACGGGACGTCACCGAAGACCAACCCGAAGAACCACTGGGAGGCGCCCTACGCGATCGATGCGTGCAGGAAGGCGGGCATTGGCGTGGTTTTGGTCCCGACGGCTATAAAGTCGATCAACGACCACGAGCTCGGCTCCATAATCAACTTCGGGCACAACAACATCCACACCGTCCACGCGGTGAACTTCCAGCCCGTATCCCTCACGGGCCGCATGACCAAGAAGGAGAGGGAGAAGTACCGAATTACGATTCCAGACTGCATAAAGAGGATCGAGGAACAGACGAACGGTGAAATAACTTCTGACGGCTGGTTCCCGGTCCCCTCATGCTCTCCGCTGACGAACTTCATCGAGGCATTCACTAAGAAAGAACAATACGAGCTCTCGATACACTTCGCCTGCGGAGCTGGAACATATGTTTTCGAGGATACCGAGACGAAGCGGTTGGTGCCGCTGACGAACTTCGTGGACATCCAGGGGCTCATCGAGTATCTGGAGGAGAAGACGGACGAGATTTACTCGGGGACGAACCGCTACGTGGTGGCCGCGAAGGTGCTCTCGAGGCTCGGGTCGTTCGTGAACAAGGAGAGGCAGCCCAAGGGGCTCAGCTTCGCCAAGATGATCGCCAACGCGCTGATAAAGCACGACTACGCTGCGATAGGCGAGTTCCACCTAAAGTCGATGTTCATAGGAATGATGCACTTCCAGGATAAATATAATCAGGATGAGGAGAGATTACAGCGCTGCGACATACACTATCTGACTCCAGATCTGAGGATAATTCCCTTCTGCAGCTTCAATGTCATTCCAGAATGGTACCGCGACCGTATCCAGCAAAAGTTCGGCATGCCAATCGAAGCATGGGAAGCCAAGAACCACAAGAAGCTGGAGGACGGGCTCTACAGAGGCAACCCGAGACGCGGTGGCCATGCGGCGAGTTGCGGCCGATTTATTGTCTCGCTAGAACATTAGTGGCCGCCAGACCA
>JACPTA010000096.1 GCA_016193005.1 Nitrososphaerota archaeon
TACGACACGATAAATCGCCCTTCTCGTTTCCGCTCGCGAATCTATTTAAAAGTGATGAATTCGAATTCAATCCCCGCCACCCAAAGGGCGGAGTCAACTCCTCACCTCGAACGAAACTTTCTTCCCATTGACATCGTAAACCCGGATGCAGCCCTCGTCCGTGTAGGGAAAACCGGCGATTACCATGACCCTTCCCGTGACGTGAAGGAGGTCCTCGTGCGAGGGGACGGCGTATCCAGACGGATGCGAATGCGCCACACCCACGTAGGAAAGGTCGATTGGAAGCATCCACCAGCTGAAACCAGAGAAGCCCTCTCCGTGGACCGCACCAGGCGGAACGACGATGCTCTGAACCTCCACGACTCCCTTCCTGCTCCTGCCTCGGAGAAGGAGAATACCTTCTCGAGGATGATTCATCTTGGAATAACTGAGGATGCTATCAACAATCTCTTTCGTAAATACGACCTTCTGGACCGGCAATCTACTTTTCCACTGACCACGCTATCGTTTTCTTCCGTGAAGAGAGACGAAACCCGAGCAGAAGAATTAGTGCCATTATCGTCCATCACGACAAAAGGGTTTAAAACGTGCCCAAAAACTCCTCTTTTAAAGAGTGACATAGAGAATGTTTGCACCTTCCGCTGGATACGACCGGGCGATTACAATATTCTCGCCCGATGGCAGATTATACCAGGTGGAATACGCACTTGAGACTGTAAGGAGGGGGAGCCTCGCTGTTGGAATCAGCACACACGAGGGCGTCATCCTGTCCGTGGAGGAGAGAGGAAGGAAACTGCAGAGCGGCGACTCTGTGGTGAAGATGTTTCAGATCGACGACCACCTTGGTGCAGTGGGGGCGGGTTACATCCCTGATGCGAGGATTCAGGTAGATAATGCCCGAGTAATTTCGCAGAGCAACAGGCTGGCCTACGACGAACCGGTCGACGTTGAAACCATTGCGAAGAGGATAGCAGACTTGAATCAGCAGTACACTCAGTACGCAGGTGTTAGACCATTCGGCGTATCCTTGATCATAGCCGGCGTCGACGAGAATCGGGGACCGGTGGTCTTCCTTACCGATCCGACTGGCGCCTACCTCGGGTTCGACGCGATTGCAATCGGAGCGGGAAGCGACCAGGTGAACGAATACCTAGAGAAGAACTACAACAAGAACATGTCACTCGACGACGGGGTAAAACTGGCAATAGAGTGCATATACCTCGTCAGCGAGGACAAGCAGGGCACGTTCCACATAAAGGCGGCCGTAGTCGACACCAAGACCAAGAAGATGAGGAGACTGACTGAGGACGACATTATCAGGCTCGCGGCCAACGCAAAGACCAGAAGCGAAAAGACTCCTCCCAAAGGAGCATAGCTCGATGTTAGTTCATGAGCAGCAAGTTCACAAGCGTGCGCCTAGCGGTTGAAGGCGAACACTTCGAGATCCTCGTCAACCCTGAACCGGCGCTGAGCTTCAAGCTCGGAAAGCAGGTGGAGCCCTCGCAGGTAATCGCCGTTGACGAGGTGTTCTCAGACTCCTCCAAAGGACTGAGGGTCTCGGCCGAGAAACTCAGGAAGTACTTCAAGACCGACGACCACTCCGCGGCAGCGATAGAGGTGTTGAAGAGGGGAGAGCTGCAGCTCACGCAAGAGCAGCGAAAGAAACTGACGGAGGAGAAGAGGAGGCAGATAATCACAACGATTGCCAAGAACTTTGTCGACCCCAAAACAGGACTCCCTCATCCGCCTCTGCGGATTGAACAGGCGATGCAAGAAGCGCGGATCTCGATTGACGCCTTTCAGGACGCCAACGAGCAGATGAAGTCGGTCCTGGAGAAGATCAGGACGATACTCCCCCTCAAATCGGAGAAGATCAAGCTGAACGTGAGAGTCCCTCCACAGTACGCAGGACAGGCGATAGGCGCACTCAAGAACTTCGGCGAGATACTTAAAGAGGAGTGGGGTTCAGACGGTGGATTGTCTGCGGTGGTAGAACTACCGGCTGCATCCCAACCCAGCTTGCTTGACCGACTGGGTTCGGTTACGAGGGGATCTGCCCAAGCGACATTGGTGAAATGAAATGAGTTCGGTAATCAGAAAGCAGGTGATACCAGGTGAGGTGATTGTCAGGGGTGACTATAGAATTGGAAGCTTTGTCGAGAAGAGAGGCGAAGATTATGTTGCACTACGAGTCGGCCTTGCTGAGATCGTAAGGAACGACGTCAAGGTAATTCCGCTGACTGGCCCTTACATCCCAAGAACGGATGACCAAGTGGTGGGAAAGGTAGTGGACGTTACTGGCTTCGGTTGGGAGGTAGACATCAACTCCTGTTTTAAGGGATACCTTCCCGCGGTGTTTGTCTTCGGAAGGGACTTCTCACCCGCAACCCACGACCTCTCTAGCAAGTTCAGGGTTGGAGACCTCATACTTGCCAGAATTGATTCGTACGACAGGTCGAGGGACCCCCAACTGTCAGTTCGTGGTCCTGGCCTTGGCAAGATTCCCAGAGGCGAGATTGTTAGGATATCCCCGACAAAGGTTCCCCGTCTGATAGGACGGAAGGGTTACATGATCAAGATGATAAGCAACCAGACGGATTCCGACCTGAAGGTCGGGCAGAACGGCCTGGTCGTCGTTGCGGGCCCGCCAGAGGGGGTTCTACGCGCCGCCAACGCGATCAAGATGATAGAAGAAGAGGCACACATGGCCGACCTTGCCCAGAAGGTCCAGGCATTCCTGACTGGCGGTTAGTGATTATGAAAGAGAAGAAGAAACTGATCGACGAAAATGGATTGAGGCTGGATGGACGAAAGTGGGATCAGCTGAGGCCCATAAAGATAGAGGTTGGAACCCTTCACAACGCGGACGGCTCCGCCTACATAGAGTTCGGAAAGAACAAGATTGCTGCTGCAGTCTATGGACCGAAGGAGATGCATCCAAAGCACGCCCTGCTCCCCGATAGGGCAGTGCTGAAGTGCAGGTATCACATGGCGCCGTTCTCGGTTGACGAGAGGAAGAACCCAGCTCCCTCAAGGAGAGAGATAGAGATCTCGAAGGTCATAAGGGAGGCCTTGCAGCCTTCGCTCATCCTCGAGGACTACCCGAGGACAGCGATTCAGATCTACGTTGAGGTCCTCCAGTCAGATGGAGGTTCGCGAGTGGCCGGGATAACCGCGGCGTCTCTCGCTCTCGCTGACGCCGGGATAAACATGAGGGACATGGTCGTGGGCTGTGCCGTAGGAAAGATAGAGGGCAAAATCGTTCTCGACCTCGACGATGCGGAAGACAAGGAAGGGTCGGGAGACATGCCCTTCGCGTTCATGCCCAACCTCAATCTGGTCACGTTGCTGCAGCTCGACGGACTCTTCACACCGGATGAATTCAGGCAGGCGCTCGAACTAGCCCAGCAGGGCGCGAGGAGGGTCTACGAGATGCAGAGAGAGGCTCTTATCAAGCAATACTTCAGCGGAGGAGCCGGTGAGACGACGGTAGTCGAGGAGGGTGAGTGAGAGATGTCCGCTTCCAAAAAATCCTACGTAGTTGAGACACTTCGAAAAGCCCAGATGATCGAACTACTCTCCAAGGGCAAGAGGATTGACGGAAGGCAGCTCGACGAGACAAGGAAGCTCGATGTGAGGACTGGCGTCATCGAGAAAGCCAACGGGTCAGCGATTGTCACCCTCGGAAACACTCAGGTCATAGCCGGCGTCAAGGTCCAGCCTGGGACACCTTTCCCGGACACTCCTGACAAGGGCGTGCTGATGGTGGGAGCCGAAGTCCTTCCACTGGCTGCAGCCTATGTCGAAGCCGGCCCTCCGGACGAGGGAGCCATCGAGCTTGCCCGGGTGGTTGATAGGGGGGTCAGAGAGTCCGAGATGATTGACCTTGCGTCGCTCTGCATAAAGGAGGGCAAGCACGTCTACGCCGTCTTCGTTGACGTCAACGTCCTAAACGTGGACGGCAACCTCTTCGACGCGACAAGCTACGCGGTGGTCTCCGCCCTCCTCACGGCGAAGATGCCCAAGTACGTGCTCGAAGGCGATGCCGTGAAGAACAGCGGAGAGGTGCTCCCAGTCCCAGTGGCCAAGATTCCAGTCTCCGTGACTATCGCAAGGGTAGGAAACACCCTGATAGCAGACCCCACCTCCGAGGAAGAGGCGGTCATGGACTCTAGGATCACCCTAACGACCGACGACGAAAGCAACATTTGTGCCGGACAGAAGGGCGAGCCTGGGACTTTCCCGCCCGAGCAGATTCTGCAGGCTGCTGAGGTGGCGATAAGGAGAGGGAAGGAGATCAGGCAGGCAATAAAGGCGGCGACGGGCCATGGCTAAAGGAAAGACGATCAAGGGACTGGGTGCGAGGTACGGCAGCACCCTGAGGAAGAGGTACACGAACGTCTACAGGGTACAGAAGGCGAAGAAGGAATGTCCCTCGTGTTCTAGCATGAAGCTGAAGAGAGTCGCCTCCGGAATCTGGAGGTGTGGCGCCTGCGGTCACACACTCGCGGGCGGGGCCTACGATGTCTCATCGGCGAGTACGCGCTAGTCCGATCAGAGAGGTCGAACTTCGAATAACTGTGCAAGCAGACAAGAGAATCCGCGATAAAATCTCGAGAGGCCAAGAGGGTGCAAGTTCCTCAGGATCCTTGTCTCTCACCATCAGAGGAAAGAATCCTATCCTTGTGGCAAAAAGGGCCAGGCGGGTCTCGGAGATAATCAGGGACGCGACCAAAGAGAGCGAAAGAGTTTAATTAGCCACGATGGTGCTCGGAAATCTAATGAGCCAACCAGAGATACCGCCCTGGCTTCGGGAGCAACTGGCTCGATTCGAGCAGCTTCAGCAGAACCTTCAGGCGGTCTTGGCGCAGAAGCAGCAGGTCGACGCTGAACTCTCGGAGGCGGACAAGGCTCTGGAGGAGCTCAAGAATGTCGCCGACGGTGAGCAGATCTACAAGTACGCAGGTAGCCTGCTGATCAAGGTCTCGAAGGACGTCATATCGAAGGAGCTCGATGAGAAGAAGGAGATTTCGAGCACCCGCCAGCTGGTACTTGCCAAACAGGAGACGAGGTTGAAGGACAGCATCAAGGAGCTTCAGGTGAAGATCGACGATGCGCTAAAGGGTAGGGCGTCGACGAGCCAGCCTCAGGGCGAGTAGCCGCCCCCTACACAGCATTCTGTCCCAGCACCGGCCGTAGCTATTCTAATTAATCCCCGGCAGAACTGGCGCGCATACATGTCGAGAGAAAAGGCGACCTTTCCGTTTGTTGAGGCAAGGAAGCTTCGACGCGCAGCGATACTCTGTCACAGACATGCAGACCCGGATGCCTACCTCTCAGCCTACGCACTCTCCCATCTCATTCGAAAGTTCTCCCCCGCCACCGTCGACATAATTACCCCCGAGGGGATGAGCACTCTCACGAAGCAACTTCAGCAGACATTTCCCAGTCGGACTCTGGAGGAGTCGCAGAGGGATTACGACCTATTTGTGGCCGTCGATATCGGGCACACAGAGCTGCTGAAGAATTGGCTCGGTAGGATTACTCGGAGTGGTGCAATGAAGATTCTCATCGACCATCACCCCGAGCAGAAGGGCTCCATTTACGATAGGATGCTTGTGGACGCGAACGCGTCCTCCACTGCAGAGATGGTCCTCAAACTGTACAATGAACTGAACATCAAGCCGGGAAAGAAGAGGGCTCAAGCGCTCCTGGTTGGAATTCTCTTCGACTCACAGCACCTCGCGATTTCGAGTGGGAGCACCCTGAGGGCATGTGTCGAGCTTCTCGACGAGGGGGCAGAGGTCGAAGAGGCCCGAAGGCTCCTCCGCTCACCTCCCGATTATGGAGAGGTGATCGCGAAACTGAAGGGTGCGAAGAGATTGAGAATATTCAGGCTCAGCAACTGGGTCCTCGCACTCAGCAGGATCGGCTCGTTCCAGTCACACGTCGCGCGGGCTCTGGTCCATCTGGGAGCTGACGTCGCTCTAGCCGTGGGGGACTTTGAGAACGAGACCAGAGGCAGCCTCCGGTCCAATCAGAGATTCTACGATTCAACCAAGATTCACCTCGGAACTCAGGTTGCGGAGGTCCTCTCCAAGGAGAGAGGCTACGGAGGAGGGCACGCCACCGCGGCATCGTTCACGAGTTCATCTGGGGAGGGCGAGGTTCTTAAGGAAGCATTAGCACTGATATCCAAACTACTCAACGCGCAACCGGTAGAAGTTAACTGATTTGCGGCTCGACGTTTCCGCTCAGATACACCGTTATCCACACAGTCCGCCCGGCAGCTCTTGTGCTTTGAAGCTGAGGTAGCCTGATTAAAAGATATGATACGATTGACACGAAGAGCAGTTGGAGTCCGTTGAAGAGCGCCGTAAATCCTAGGATCACCGCCAAGCCGCTTGAAGCGGTGAGAGTTATCCCCACGAGTTTGAAAGAAGCAGCAAGGAATCCCATCGTCGCCGGAAGTGAGATGAGAAAGACGATCAGGTAGTAATTTGGGATGGTCATGAAGGCAGCCCTGAATACTATCCCCACCAGGGTGCCCATGCCCGATGCCTTCGCAAGCGTGGGTCGCCTAACTCTCCGCACTAGAGCCAAGCCCACCCATATCCCAAAGAGGGAGGACAGGATTGCGATTAGTTTGAGGACGGGTCCTACGGGGACGTTTTGTCCGATCGCCATGAGCGTCAAGAATTCGATGAAGGACGAGATCAGTGCGGGCACTGGCCCGAAAATGAAGAGCGCTAGAAGAATCGCTATCTCTCCAAAGTCGAACTGAAGATAAGGTATGAGCGGAAAGTTCAACCCCAGGGCCTGAGAGAGGGTCGTAAGGAGCACAGAAAGAGCCCCAAAGATGGCGATTCCCGCTACTGAAACGCTGTCCAGCCGGCCGAAGCTCCCCTGCTTCACGTATTCGCTGGCCCGTGGTAGTCTAATAAGAATTTGGTAATCACCAAATATTTAGTAATCGCGCTTTTTGGGGCAGGTTGGCGTGCCCCAAACCTTCCTGCTACTAAGAGGTTGTCAGCCGATTGCTAACGGCCAGAACCAGACTGCGTCATTTTCGCGAGTTGCAACAACGAAATGGGATCTCTCGTCCACATAGAGAAGCTGTCCTTCCGCTACCTGGAATCCAAGCAGTGGACTCTAAGCGAGATCGAGTTGGAGGTCAAAGAGGGCGAGATCATAATTCTCGCGGGACCCAGCGGATGTGGAAAGTCGACGCTTCTGAGGTGCATGAACGGGCTCATTCCGCACATGTATCCAGGCGACTACCAAGGTTCCGTGACGATAGATGGAATTCAGGTCAGGGAAGAGCCGATGGGAATCCTTGCCCAGAAGGTTGGACTACTCTTCCAGAATCCCGAGAACCAGATATTCATGTTCTCGGTGGAGCGAGACATCGCCTTCGGGCCCGAGAACCTCGCCCTTCCAAGACAGGAGATTCGCTCAAGGGTGGACGAGACCATGCGCCTCCTCGGGATAGAGCCACTTGCACAAAGAGCCCCTCACGAACTCTCCGACGGGCAGAAGCAGCGGGTCGCACTGGCTGGAGTGATTGCCATGAGGCCCAAGCTGGTGATCCTTGATGAACCCACCTCTCTCCTCGACCCGAAGACCGCCTCTGAGCTTGTTTCACTGATCCAGGATTTGAACACCCGACTCGGAATCACCTTCGTGGTCGTCGAGCATCGTCTTGACCTTCTCACGAAGCTGGCCACAAGGATGGTCGTGATGAATGAAGGTAGAAAGGTGCTCGATGGAAAGCCTTCGGAAGTCCTCTCCAACGAGAGGGTCGGGGCCTACGGAATTGTCGTGCCGAGTGCGACGAGGCTTTACTCCGAGCTCGCGAAGGAGGGCGTCAAACTCGCGCGGGTCCCGCTCGCTCCATCCGAGCTGACAGAGCAGCTGAGGCGAATCAGAAGATGATTAATTTCTCAAACGTTGACTTTACGCATCAAAATGGCGTCGTCGCCCTCCGAGCCATCAACCTGACGATAGACCGAGGGGAGATCGTAGCCGTCGTCGGCGAGAACGGAGCGGGAAAGACGACATTGGTCCGTCACATGAACGGACTGCTCAAGCCGAGCAGGGGGATTGTCACGGTGGATGGCGTGGACACGCGCCGGAGGAGCACAGCCCAGCTCTCGCGCAAGGTCGGAATAGCCTTCCAGAACCCTGATCATCAGCTCTTCTCTGACACGCTCGAGAACGAGATCATCTTCGCCCTCAAGAACTTCGGATTCCCGGAGGAGACGATAAGGCAGAGGCTTGACTGGGCGCTCAACTTCTTCGGTCTCGAGCAGTACACGAAGGACTCTCCGCTGATACTCAGCGGCGGGGAGAAGAAGAGGCTCACTCTCGCTTGTATCCTGGCCTGGGACCCTGATGTGATAATTCTGGACGAGCCGACCGTGGGGCAGGACGCGATACAGAAGGAGAGACTCGCCGAGGTGGTCAAGATGTTCAAGTCAGTCGGGAAGACCGTTGTCATCGTCTCTCACGACGTCGAGTTCATCTGGCCTCTCCAGCCCAGGTTGGTAATAATGTCCGCCGGACGAGTGGTAGGAGATGGTCCAGCGCGAGACCTAATGAGAGACAGGGGGCTGCTTGAGAGCGCTAGGGTAACACAGCCGCAGCTCGTTCAGATCCACGCTGAACTCAAGGCCTCAAACTCGCATCCATTCGTTGACACACTGGAAGCGAGGAAGTACATTACAGATATGGTGAAGAGATGAGTTGCACTGGGTGGCCGGAGGCTTCGTCTTCAGGAGGGTCGAGTCGCCGTTTCACAAACTCGACCCCCGAACGAAGTTGCTCATCTCCTTGGAATTTTTCGCGATCTCTCTACTCGCGTTCGCGATAATCCAAGTTGCGATAGTGCTCGCCTCGGTGCTCTTTGTGGCGGTCTACGCCAAGTCGCTGAAGCGAATCGGAAGGACGATTCTCATGTCAGCGGGGTTCGCCGGGTTCATCTTCGCGATCAACCTGCTATTCGGCGTAGGGCTGGTCAGTTCCCTCCTCTACGCGCTTCGTTTTCTCGCGATAGTCAGCTCCACAAGCATATTCTTCGTCACCACCTCGCCGGACGAGCTCGAGCATACGATGAAGTGGCTTGGGGTGCCCCGAGACATAGTCTTCGCCTTTGTCACTGCGGTCAGGTTCATCCCCGTGATAATGCTCGACGCGTTCCAGATAATGGATGCTCAAAAGTCGAGAGGGCTCGAACTCGAGAAGGGAAATTTCGTCAAGAGGATAAGGAATATGGTACCGATATTGGTCCCCCTAGTCGTGAACTCTGTCGTGAGAAGTGGCGAGTTGGCAGAAGCGATGGAGTCAAGGGCATACGGTGCGACACCCAAGCCGACGTCCCTCTACAAGCTCAGGCTGAGCCGCAAAGACAAGTCCGTTATGCTCGTCAGCTTGCTTTTCTTCGCGGCTGTACTGTATATTTACTTGAGAGTCAAGGTGCCTGTCTGATGATTCCGCCTCGGGTTGTTGTGGACGAAAGGGAGAGGCAGAGTGGGGTGCCTGAGAAGCTCTCCGGTCTTGGGGTCAGGGTCTACTTCAACAGACTCCCGGTGGCAGACTACATAATCAGCCCAGAGGTCGCGGTAGAGAGAAAGTCTATCTCTGACTTGATATCATCAATCTACGACGGGAGACTTTTCATCCAAGCATCAGAGATCTCGAGCGCCTACAGAAAGCCATACCTCCTCGTTGAGGGGGACGTGAAGGAAGTCTCCAATCAGGTGAAGAATCTCCGTTCCTACTATGGCGCAATCGCTTCTGTCACCATGGCATACGGCCTCAGGATTATCCACACCGCTGACGCCCAGGAGACGGCCGTCGCCCTCGCCGAGCTACTCCAGAACTCAAAGGCCGGCAAGCTCCCCCCCGCCGCCATCGGCGCCCCCAGGAAGGGGAAGGAACTCGCGCAACAGCAGCTCTACTTTGTCTCCGCCCTGCCTGGGGTCGGGCTCAAGCTCGCGAAGAGACTATTGACGAGGGTCGGAACTCCGAGGAAAGTCATCAACCTCACAGAGGCTCAGTTCGCCATGGTCCCCGGCGTGGGCTCGAAGAGGGGAGGGAAGATCTCGCGGATGCTCGACAGCCCGATGATGGACGTTTTGGCCATTGTGCTGAGTTCCTCCGCTGTTTTCACGGCTCTGGCCGTTTCTCTTGAGCCGATGATGATGCTGTAGCTCCCAGCTAGCCTGACTGCGAGGCCTCGCCCCAAGTCTCCCGTCCCTCCTATCACAGCAATTCTCATCAGA
>JACPTA010000114.1 GCA_016193005.1 Nitrososphaerota archaeon
ATCTGGGCCGAGAGTTGGCTTCCACCCGGCAGGATGAATTTAGTGAGCTTGGGAAGCTTGGGCTGCATGGAGTCAATCTCCCTTTCAAGCCTCTCGATGTCACTCTTGCCTATTCTTGGAACTCTCCCCCCAGATACATCAACGTCTGTTGCTAGGTCAGCGCCAGCAACAAAGAGAAGCCTCTGGATCTTTTTGAGAGATTCCGTTAGCTCCTTGAACCTAGAAATCGAGACGGCAAGACCGATGCAACTGTTGAGCTCATCGATTGAGCCGTAGGCCTCCACCCTCGGCGAATCTTTGGAGACCCGCCTCGCTCCGAACAGTCCGGTTTCGCCCTTGTCTCCGCCTCTGGTGTACAATTTGCGACTCAGGCATTTCATTTTTATCAACATATTTAGGCTTGGAGGTCGTAATTTTTCTCGGGTGAAGAAATATAATCTCGTATCGCGGAGCCTTCTGTCTAGGTGGATTCTAATGCCGTTTGAATTTGGAAGAGATGGGGTGATTCGTCTCTTTACCCCTCAAGAAGCTTCGAAGTTGCTTTCCGACGTTAAGCTCAGGGTCAAGGAGATAAGGGACAGGAAGAAGGCGGCGGACTCGCTGAAGGCGGAGATCGAGCGGTTCGGTCTACTTGGATTCGACGTACCCGAGGTGAAGGAGAAGAACCGCGAGCTCGACATCATGATCAAGGACCTGATGAGAAGAATATGTGAGCTGGAAGACCTCGGTCTCATGATTCGTGACATTGACGTGGGGCTCATTGACTTCCCCGCAGAGCGGTTCGGGGAGAAGGTCTTCCTCTGCTGGAAGTACGGGGAATCGGACATCGAGTATTGGCACTCTGCAAACGAGGGTTTTTCAGGCAGGAAGCTGCTCAACGTCACTGTCTCGGCACCCTAACCCCCAGAGAGAGGGTGCGGAGCGAGAGAATCCTCGGCGCCGGAGCGGGAAAAGACTAAGGTTTAGTAGCGGCGCTTTCACTGGCGCCAAGATGATGAGAGAGGGGGAGGAGCTCAGTGAGGGAGACGAGGCACCAGGCTTCACACTTCCTTCAACGGAGGAAGGCCGGGTCAGCCTGAGCCAATTTCGAGGCAAGAAAGTCGTCCTATACTTCTACCCTCAGGATGACACGCCCGGATGCACCAAGGAAGCCTGCTCCTTCCGAGACAACCTTCCAAAATTTGAGAAACTCGATGCTGTTATCCTCGGGATTAGCAAAGATTCCATAGATTCTCACGAAAAATTCATCAAAAAGTATGGCCTAAACTTCACGCTCCTGAGCGACGAGGACCTGAAGGCTCACAAGCTCTACGACACATGGAGGGAGAAGAACCTGTACGGAAGGAAGTACATGGGAACAGAGCGGTCGACTTTTGTGATAAACAAGGGCGGGAGGATAGTCAAGATCTTCAGGAAGGTGAAGGTCGACGGGCACGAGGGAGAGGCGCTTCAGGCGCTTAGCTAGAGTGAACAGGCAGAAGTAGGTTGGGCTCCGCTTTCGCCGCAGTGAAGGCCGGGATTCTGGGCGGGATCTTCTACGCGGGTATTACCGGATTGTTCAATCTCTTTGTCGTCTTCATCTTCAAGAATTCAGCGCTAAGCGTCCTGTCGAAGTTTCAGGAATGCTCGGGTATCACAGCAGGTGGTCCTGTCTCAACCCCGAACGAGTGTTTCTCGGCCCTGATCTCGGTACTGGTCCCATACAGCGTCTTCATCATCTTCTTGGTCTCACTGGTCTTCTCTTCGGCGTTCGGAATTTTCTTCGAATCATTGCCAGGGCGTAGCTATGCGACGCGAGCAAGCATCGTGGCCTTCATCATGGTTATTCTCTTGCTCTACACTGGGTTCGAGGGGATCAGCTTTGATATCCAAGAGAGGGCAATGATCGCGACCTTCAACTTCATCATGGCATACCTCTACGCCACTATCCTCGGCTCACTCTACAAACGCTATACGAGGGTGATTGAATTTTCAAGTCAAAATCCAGAATTGCTGAGGATTATCCTAGGAAGGAAAGACGTCACGGGTAAGACCAGGACGGTCGCAGCAAATTCATCTGTCAAGGTAAGAGCCTCGCCTCTGGGAAACGCCGCGTTCAAGGAATGGTCATACAGCGGAGGCGTGACCCTGGAGGACTCAAAGAGCTTCGAGACGGTCATGAGGGTCGCGGGGGACGGCATGCTCAAGGCTTCGCTTAGTTTGACGCAGGTCTAACCAAATCGTTCTTTGACGAACAAGCATTAGGTAATAGTTGATTATATAAATAAGACCCTCGACAGCCTATTCAAAAATTGAAGCTCTACTCCGTGATGGACGAGACTTACTGCCTGAAGACTCAGAGGCACCTGAGCAACTGCAACGGGAAAAATCATTTCTGTTACAGGTGTGGCCTGTTGCTTGGACCTTGCGACTGCCCTGCGCTCGGCTCGCCCCTTGACTACTGACCCATCTCTTCCTTGGCCAGGATGTTTACCAGAGCCCTGAAGCCTCTCTTGTGGTAGAATCTCACCGCGATTTCATTCTGCGCGGGGAACTCTGCCGTTATCATCTCTGCGCCCATCCTCTTCAACTTCTTGATCCCGTGCTGGAGCATGTCGTTCCCCATTGTCTTCCTCCTCGCTTCTGGGAGGATGTAAAGGTCGGTGATCGTACCCGTCATCAACGGCTCATAGAATACTCTGTCCTCCAGCACAGCCCTCAGCAGCCCAAGAATCCTCTTACCTCTTGATGCGACTATCAGCACCGTGTTCTTCGAACCGATCGATTCCCGGAGATACTTGAGCGCCCGCTTCTCAACATCACCGACCACCTTGTACAGGGGATCAAACTCTTCGTTCAGTCGTTTCATCCTCACGACTAGCCGTGCCGACTCGCGGAGGTCTTCGCCTCTCGCATCCCTGATTGTTATTCTCTGCATCTCTTCTCTCCAGCAACTCCAGACTTTTATTCTTACGGGGGCGGAGCTGGGATGATCCCTCTCTGGACCAAGAGTTGTGAGATCTTCCTCGAGGTATCTATGAGCTTCTTCGCCCCCTTGTAGATCACGTCTGAACTGACCTTCTTCCTCGCCTGACCTTCTCGCTGGGCCTGCATCCCTATGGCAGCTGCAACGCGCGGCAATACCTCCCAATCGAGCATGTCAGGAATTATGTAGTTCTTTCTCAATCCCTTCTCCCTCGCCGACTTCGCCATCTCCTGAGCTGCTGCGATGACCATTGAATCAGTTATTGTCTTCGCTCTCACGTCAAGGACGCCCCTGAAGGCTGCAGGGAAGAGCAGACTGTTGTTGACTTGGTTCGGAAAGTCGGACCGGCCGGTGGCGACTATCTCAGCACCGGCTGCTGCGGCATCATCGGGCCACATCTCCGGGATGGGATTGGCGAGAAGGAAGGCCACGGCCCTCTTGTTCATTCTAGCAATCTCCTGTTTCTTGATCAGGTTCGGTCCGGGAGTTGCGGCAGCGATCAGCACGTCCGCATTCCTCAGCGCCTCCGCCAGTCCACCTTTGACTCTCGCCTCATTCGTCTTCAACGCAAGCTCGTACTTCCATCTGTTCCTCAGTAGTAGCTGGTCCATATCGTCCCTTTCAGCGTTGAGAACTCCCTTGGAATCGACAAGAATCATCTCGCCAGCGTCCGCACCGGCTTCTATAAGCAGCTTCGCTGTAGCAATGTTCGCCGCTCCGGACCCAAAGAGGGTTATCTTGCTTGTTCTCAAGTCCCTGTCCGTCAGCTCCAGTGCGTTGTACAAGGCTGCGAGAGTCACGCCGGCGGTTCCCTGTTGGTCGTCATGCCAGATCGGGATGCTCATCTCCTTCCTCAGCCTCTCGAGAATCTCGAAGCACTTAGGGGAGGCTATGTCTTCAAGGTTGATTCCACCGAGCGCGGGCTCCAGTGACTTTGCAGTCGCGACGAACTGCTCCACCCCATCAACTCTAATGGGAATTGGAATCGCATCGACGCCACCAAGGTACTTGTAGATGAGGGCTTTCCCCTCCATTACCGGTAGCGATCCCTCCGGACCGATGTTACCCAGACCGAGGACCCTTGTGCCGTCCGTGAGAATCCCGATGGTGTTCCATCGGTTCGTGTATTCAAACGATAGCTCTCTGTTCTTCGCTATCGCTCTTGATACCGCCGCGACACCCGGGGTATACCAGATGGAAAAATCATCCAGAGACCGTATTGGGACCTTCGGCGCCGTTCCTATCTTTCCTCCGTAGAAGGCCGAGTATCTTATCGCTTTCCTGGAATATTCGTCGCCCGGCTCCTTGGAGGGCAAGTTGTTGGCGCACCAAACAGGGACTATTTTAATCCGAATCGTCAGTTCGTCAGTTGACTAACACGCTCTTTCGGCATTCTTCTTGATTCAATCTTTCAAAGCTTAATTGGCGCATCTGCCCGGCGAGAAATTGTATGGTACTGGAGAGAGAACTGGCCGACTACATCCACCAAAACCAGAATCGCTTTGTTGAGGATGTGGTTAGACTGGCTTCTCAGCCAAGTGTATCTGCGCGTAAAGAAGGAATCGAGGAATGTGCCGAGCTGGTGAAGAAGGTGATTGAGGAGGTAGGCGGGAACGCGAGATTGATCACGATGGATGGAGTTGCACCCCTGGTC
>JACPTA010000115.1 GCA_016193005.1 Nitrososphaerota archaeon
GACCGGTTATGCTCGCCGAAGACTGCCTGGATCTTGGCGGCACAGGTAACGGCTTCGAGAGCGCTATCAAACTCGATGAGGAATCCGTCACCGATTGTCTTTACCTCGCGACATTTGTGTTGCTTGAGGATGGACCTAATCAGCGTGTTGTGCTTTTCGAGGAGCTGCAGCGCGCGCGATTCATTTCGTTGAGATAGCGAAGTGTAGCCGACCATGTCGGTGAAGACGGTTGCTGACAGTCGCCTCTGATCATCGCTCAAAGACACGGTCAGCTAGTTGGAGTTCGAGATAAGGCTTAGCCTCCACCCGGGTACGTTTAACTATGTTCGAACGTATTCGGCCACGAGGTAATCTCGCCGTGATGGTGCCAGTGGGTACGCAAGAGAATCCGCCGCGGACGCGCTTCCCAATTGTCACTGCAATCATCGTGTTGGTCAATCTGCTCGTATTCTCCTACGAGCTGCTCGTCCTCAACAATGGTGGGGAGGAAGCGCTGAATGTCTTCGTGAATTCGTATGGCGTCGTGCCCGCCGAGATAATCAATGGCAGGCACCTCTCCACTCTCCTCTCCGCGATGTTCGTGCATGCCGGCTTCGTCCACATCATCTTCAACATGATTTTTCTGCTCGTCTTCGGCGATAACGTAGAGGACAGACTGGGACACCTCGTTCGCGCAGATCATGGTAGACCCTACTTCCAGTATCCCGAGCGTTGGAGCCAGCGGAGCGATTGCGGGCGCACTCTCAGGCTACGTCCTTCTCTTCCCGAGGGGTTTGGTCCGTGTGCTACTCTTCCTTGGCCTGTTCATGAACATCGCGAGGGTTCCGGCGCTCCTTTTCATCGGCTTCTGGTTCGTGATCCAGTTCTTCATCGGAATAGTCTCATTCAGCGTGAACACGGCGGAGACTGGAGGCGTGGCCTACTGGGCGCACATTGGAGGATTCGTCGCCGGCCTCGTCTTGGCACCCCTGTTGAAAATAAGACGATAGAAGTTCTGCACAAGAACGACATTTTCTTCATCTCCGTCACCGATGAGGGGCATGTTCGCCTGGGTCGACCGGCAGTGCCCAGGAGAGTTTCGGGGTGCTCCCATGTCGATCCAGGCCCAGTATGCTAGATGGGCACTCTCCCATTCGCTCTCGAAGAGCACAGTGGCTTTCGCGATAGCCTGTGGCCCAACCTTAAATTCGCGCTCCAGGGCGCAAGCACACAGAGGGCTCTGGCCTTTTCAGCCATCCAGCGCCATAAGATACATCTCCGATCTCTATCTGTCTTCCTAGGTCGTGGCTTGTAAAAGACCCGCCGGTATCGAACATGTCGCCTTAAATCCCGAGGAACTAACATAGAAAGCTATGAACCAGCACACTGGATCAAGTCGAAATTTGGGCAAGTGAACGAGTCGAGGAAATAGGTCGCGGGTCCGATTCTAGAGGTGCCCGATACCACGACCTGTCATGGGTTTGAGCCCGAAATCTGGTCAAGGACAGTTGACCAATCCCACCGGGCCCGCCACATTTCTGTGTCGGAACCTCGCCTTAAATGCTGAATCGACGCAGAAAGGGGACGGGGCGAACGGCATTTCCGGCAGCCATGCAGTTGCTCCTCGCTTGGTCGAACATTCTATCGAGTGCTTCGCGGGAACCGCTGCCAATAGACCTCCTGAAAGCATTCCAGCTTGAGATCTCTGCCTCAAGCGCCCCTCTGAATGACGGAATCGTTCGACCCATAATCTTACATCAAGTTTGACCGGAGATATAATCGCCAATTGATTCTTCTTCAATTCAAAGAGGGGCTCTTTCGAATGTATTCAACCCACGGGAATTTGGTGTTCGTATAGGGAATGGTGCCTATATAGGCATGAATTCCTATATTTGAGGTAGGCATGTGCAGGAACCACCGTTCATAGTCGGAAGGCCGGTCACGGGCGAGTACTTCGTGAACAGGGAAGAGGAGTTACGCCGACTCCTGGCATTGGTAGGAGGAGTCAAGAAGGGCGCCTCGAGCAACTCTGCGCTAATCGGGTTGCGGCGGACCGGGAAGACTTCGGTCCTCGAGAATCTCGTAGTTAGACTTGAGCCCGAAAGCGCCATTGTGCCGATAATCGTCAATTGTTACGGAATAGCGGCAAAGAGCCGCTTCGCCAAGCTGCTTGTCGATAAGGCCATCGAGAGTTACATTCGAAAGACCGGAGACAACGCGTACCTCAAGCGCTTGGTCAAGGCCGCTGGTGAGACGGCCAGAGCGGCCTTGGAAAGAATCAGCGAGGCGAAGTTCGCGGATTTTTCATTGAAGCTCCGAGACAAGAACACGGAAGAGGACTCCCTGATCGAGGAAGCCATGCACTACGTTGAGTCTCTGGCCAACGAGAAGAATGTATTCCTTGTGATAATGCTAGACGAGTTTCAGGATGTGATTCGGTGGGGCGACGACACCCTCAAGAGGATTCGCGCGGTAGTTCAGTCTCAGAAAAGGGTGTGCTACGTTCTGGCCGGGTCGGCCACAACTGTCATGCGGAGTCTGGTCTACGACCGTCGCTCGCCCTTCTACAGGCAACTTGTCGAGATTCCTATCAAGAAACTCAACAAAGCAACAGTCAGTACATTCCTGAAAAAGAGGTTTTCCACGGCACGGATGCGCTGCCAGGATTCTCAGATAGAAAAGATATCGACCTACTCGGACGGGTACCCCGATTACGCGCAGCGTCTCGGCCTAGAACTTTACCTTGCAGTTGGCCCGGGAGGGGGTGTAACGGAAGAGCAGGTCGACAAAGCGTACGAAGATATGATCTTGGGCTTGGACGGGGAATTCGAAAACTACTTCGGGACATTCTCGCCGCTCGAACGGGAGATACTCGCAGCGCTGGCTATGGGAAAGATTCAGCCAAGCGAAGTTGCGAGGGAGGTGAGAAAGCCGATCTTCAACATATCTAAGACGTTGACTACACTCATGAACTACGGTATTATCGAGAGGCCCATGAAAGGCCAGTATCGGATAACTGACCCGGTGTTCGCTGACTGGCTCAACAGACGATTCAAGAGCGTCGCTGAAACGTAGGCAACCGTTCCTATATAGGCATCGTTCCCTATTTTCCGAAGTTCCTGTGTTGCGCGTCAAGATTATTCTCTTGCGCAGCTATTACCCTCTGTTCATTCCGCCGAAGATAATTCCTTGTGAAGCCTTTGGCGAACCGTCCTGCA
>JACPTA010000078.1 GCA_016193005.1 Nitrososphaerota archaeon
CTCTCTTTCAGTAAGCAAGACAGAGCGTGCTCTGCAGAGTGGACTTCGGTTCGTTGAGGACCTAAAAGCGATACTCAAGGAGTTCCAAGTGCGAGTGTCGAGTGTTAGCGTCAAGCCTTCTGTCAAGAGAAAGAGTGGAGAAGTGACCCACAAGATTACCCTCTACATTGCGTCCGAGATGAGCAACCTTCAGAACCTCTTCTCCAAGATTGGATACATCTACCAGGCTAAGAGACAAGTCAGGGCCTTGTACGCCGCTCAATACCTCTTTCTAAGGAAGCTGAAAATCACAAAAACCGAGCAAGCCTATCTGAAGGCGGTCTCGCTGCGGAAGGAAGGGAAGACCTACAGGGAGATAGCGGAGATACTCAGGGAAGAAGGCTACGCTTGGATAAAGGAGTTCAATGTCAATCGCTGGCTGTGGCACGGCGTCAAGAATATCGATTTACTTCACACAACGGCGAAAGCTGAACCTTTTGAGTCGTGGGTGAGGACCGCAACGCGGAACCTTCCGAAAGTTGGCCTTGTGTGGGAGCGGGTTTCTCGCGTGAGGAAGAGTAACGAGGGTATTCCCCTTCAGGACATAACTGTCAGAAATCCGAATCACAACTTTTTCGCCAACGGTATCCTTACCGGGAACTGCGTTCGCGTTCAGGTTGTCAAGAACGGGAAACAGGTCACAGCATTCGTCCCCGGAGACGGCGCGCTGAACTTCGTCGACGAGCACGATGAAGTCGTGGTCGAAGGAATCGGTGGATCGATGCACAGGGCGATGGGCGATATCCCAGGGGTCCGATGGAAGGTCTTCAAGGTGAACGGCGTCTCTTTGAATGAACTGGTCTACGGCAGGAAGGAGAAGCCCAGGAGATAGATTGCGCTGAGCGAGAGGAAGCTCGAGTACCCGAACCTCCTCCTCTGGGCGAAGTGGGACCTGACCCAGGTGAAGGTCGAAGACCCAGGCCTGCAGAGAGTGATCAGCCTGAAGCCGATGCTCATCCCCCACTCGGGTGGGAGGCACGAGCACCAGAAATTTGCAAAGGCGAAGGTGAACGTCGTAGAGAGGCTCATCACACACATGATGCATTTCGGAAAGAAGTACGCCAAGAACACGGGAAGGATGGGCGGGAAGAAGCAGAAGGCCATGAGCGTGGTGAGGACTGCGCTCGAGATAATCCAGCTCAAGACAGGCTCCAATCCAGTCCAGCAACTGGTGAAGGCAATCGAGAAGTCTGCCCCCAACGAAGACACGACAAGAATGAGCTACGGAGGTGTGGTCTACCACATCTCAGTCGACATCTCGCCGATCAGGAGGATTGACCTCGCGCTCAGGTTCATCTCGGAAGGGGTCAGGGAGGGGGCCTTCGCCAACCCGAAGAGCGTAGAGGAGTTGCTCGCCGAAGAGATAGTCCAGGCCGCGAGCGGCGACTCCAACAGCTACGCAGTCAGGAAGAAGAACGAGCAAGAGAGAATAGCGATGGCATCTCGCTAGGGCAAGGTCCTAGCGTTCATCATCTTCCTTCTTCTCTGCCTTCAGTGCCATCCCTCGCAGCTCAGGCTCCATTTCAGGGGGTTCTCTCACTACATTCTGCGGGGCGTCAAGGAAATTCCTGATCTTCTGGATGAGAACCTCACTCTTGTACCTCTCGAGATGATGGGCGATTGTGAAGTCTTGTGCGGGGTCTTTGGCAACCGGCTCGAGAACCTCGAGGCGCGTTGTCCCGATGGCGTCCCTCAGCAGATACCCCGCCTTGAGCTGTGCCACCATGTTGTCCTCGGCCCAGAGTATCAGGGTCGGCCTCCTGACCTTTCGCAGCCTCGGCAGCTGTGACTTGTCGTATGTGCTGGAGATCAGGACGATACCCTCCACCCTTTCGGGCTGGTCTATCGCGAACTGCAGCGCCACTTGGCCACCCCAGGTTGACCCGACGAGCACACCCGTCGGCACCGACAACCTGTCCATCATCTCCACTGACAACCTGTCCATCATCTCGGCCACTATCCGTGCCTGCACCGTGTAGGCTGGTGTCTCATTCGGCCTTGAAGACTTGCCGAAACCGATAAGGTCGGGCATTATCAGCGAATACCAATTTGCCAGCGGGAGGAACGACTCCCACGTCATCCAGCTCTCTCTCGTGTCACCACCGTGGAGCAGGATGAGATGCTTACCTTGGCCAGCGGTGGCGCAGTTTATCTTAAACTCACCCATCTCTAGAATGCTCTCCTTCGCCGTGATTGTCATCGAAGTTGTCTTCACTACCGACGATTGGTCTCTATATTTGCTTCCCTACAGTCTGTACGCCGCCGTTCTCCTCTCGCGGAGCCTCTCCTCCCTGAGGGCTCTCTTTGATCCCAGTTCTATGTCTGCAAGAATCACGTTTCTCCCGCCATGCGCCACAACGGTCTTCAGCCGCATCACAGAATGCTGCCTGTCGTATTCCAAATCGACGATGATGCTCTTCCCTGAGACGCGGGGTGGATGGTACACATTGGGCGATACGAGCGGCACCCGATTCTCGAGCGACCTCGACATCAGGTAGATGTGCCAAGGGCGGCTCCCGCTTGAGATTATGAGCGATGGCACAAGAAGAAGCTCGGCTCCTCCGAGCGCCGCCGTCCTTGCACTCTCAGGAAAGACGGCGTCATGACAGACCAGCGTCCCCACCTTGACCCCATCGACCTTGAATATCTCGAAACGTTCCCCAGGCAGCGCCCTCTTCTTCTCTCCCCGATAGAGGTGCACCTTCCTCTGTCTCGCTACTACCTCCCCGTTCGGCCCCATTGTGGGACTTGCGAGGTAGGTTGCGCCCCCTTCCCTTTCGTAGAACGCGCCGAGGTTGATGTACGCATCTGTCTCGATTGCGACCTCCGCAAATCGCTCGTAGACCTCGTCTTCCGATTCCACGACCTTGGAGAGGAGCCAGTGCTCAGGGAGACAAATGAGCCTCGCTCCATTCTTCGCCGCCCTTCGCACGAGGGCCTCTGCCTCCCTTATCGCTCGCTTCTCGTCATGCGAATAGATCCCTGTCTGCACAGCGGCAACCCTGATGGTAGGTACCACGCCCAGGTCCACCCTTCACAGCTTGATAATCTAGTGCTCGTCAATGGTAGGTAGGTGCGAACGCGAGCACGAGAGGGAACAGTTCCGCAGACGGTCCGAGAAGACGCTCGTGAATGAAGCGTCGATTCACAAGCATTAATTAGGCAGAATCCAACCAACAACCCGCTATGAGCGACCCGCTGAGCAAGTTTTCTGCTCTCCTGAGGGTCTGCATAGACGAAGAGGGGTCCTCGCGCCCTCCGGCCCTCATCCTCCTGAGTGCTCTCTCACTCGCCACGGGTCTGCTCTCAAGCGGCTTGACCGCCTACCTCCTCATGATTCTTTCTCGCTAGGAGTTTCGTCTACACAATTCGACTCTTGAGTCGAGTAATACTATCCCGAGTGCATTTACCCCTCCATCCAAGAAATCGTCTTGGTAACAGAAATTGGGTCGAAAGGCTGTACTCTTCGGCTTCTGGCTGCTCGGGTACACGCTCGGCTTCTTCGCATGGGTCCTGAGGGCGCCGGTCCTTTCCTGGATCGTGAACTTCGGGTTCAGCGAGGAGATAGCTGGGGCACTGATCACCGGGTTCGCAGGCTCCACCGTGATGCTCGTCGGCGTGATCCTCTGGAGCTACCTGACCTACAGGCCGTAGCTCGCCGAGTTCGGATCTATCTTTCGATGGCCGCCAGCCGTGGCCATGCGTCACCTGGGTATCAGGGGCAGTACAACGTGAGACGGATGGCTTCTGTCATGCAATATCCTCTGGATGGCGACCGAAGGGGTCTTCTCCTCCGCCACCGGTCTCCCCGTGTTCATGTTCCTGTCGAACCTCGGGAAGTTGCTGCTCGAGACTTCCAGCCTGATTGCGTGCCCTTTCTCGAAGACGTTGCTTACCGACCATAGATCAATGGTGTACCCATAGACCCTGCCGGGCTCGATCAGCTTCGGCCTGCCTAGCGTCTCCCTGTACCTGGCCCTGATAATCCCGTCGGTGAGGAGCATCGCCACGCCGCACGGCCAGACATCCACGAGCTTGGCGGTAAAGTCGGTGTCTACTGCCATTGACGAGGCGAAGAGCTTCACGACAACGGGGCCAGTCACCTCTGTGTCGCGCTCGAGTTCCGGTGTCGAGTAGACAAGGACATCCATCCGACTCTCGATTTCACTCTGGTCGTACGGTCCTCCCGGGTTGAATGTGTGGTTGCAGCAGAGCAGCCCGCCCTTCGTTGGGACTGGATTCATGGGGTCGTAGACGAACCGGTCCGACGGCTCATCATTGGGCGGCTTTTCACTGAGCCGCCCGTCCCCCTCGACGGAGTTGGCGCTACCACCTCCCCTCATGAAGTACCTCCTGTAGCGCGTCCTCGCCAGCGGCCACTCCTTCTCATCCCTCCAGACGTTCTCACCCATCACGAAGATTCTGACTGGTCGTTCCTTCTCCACCCCGTTCTCCTCGCCCTTGAGCCAGTGGTCGTACCATCGGAGCACGTAACCTTCCATGTCGACCCCCTCCCAGGACGCATGGTGCCCAAAGTCGAGCTCGCCGACTAGCTTGTTCATCCACGGAGCCCTCCCCCAGTGCATCCAGGGTCCCATCACGAGCTTCTGCTGCCTGCTCAGCTTCGTCCTTCCCCTCTTCTTCATACCGAGGTAGTTGTTTATCGTCCCTTGCTGGAAGATGTCATACCATCCGCCTATGTTCAGCGCGGGTATGTTGATTCTGGCATGGTACCTCTTGAGGTTGATCTTCTCCCAGTACGCATCCTGACTCGGGTGCGAGATCCAATCGTAGAAAAAGTCGGAGCTCCCCTTCAGGTACGGCAGCTTCTTCACCGGGATGTAGTTGAAGACCAGCTCGTCGAGCGCGTCCGCTACCTCGAGGATTTTCTCCGCTTCCTTCTTCCTCCCGCGGCGGAGGAGCTCCGTGGCAGCGAAGGAGTCAAAGCACCACGCCTCCACGAAGGAGAGCTGGAGTGCCCCATTCCTGTAGTACCACTCGTTGTAGTAGTTGGATGCCGTAACGAACGGCGCGATCGCCTTCAGCGATGGCACACCCGAGGCCGCGGCGAGCCACTGGACCGCCCCCACGTACGATGCCCCGTACATGCCGACCTTGCCCGACGACCACGGTTGGCTCGAGCACCACTTGACCGTGTCGTACCCGTCATTCATCTCGTTCCTCAGAGGGTCGAACTCGCCCTCAGAAGCCCACCTTCCCCTGACGTCCTGTATCACTACCGCGTAGCCCCTGTCGACCGCCCTGAACGGCCTGAGACCGAGGTAGGCGAACGCGGTGAACGTCTTGTCGTAGGGTGTTCGCTGAAGGAGCACAGGATACTTTCCCACCTTCTCGGGCCTGTATACGTCCGCACGCGTCGTGGTCCCATCTCTCATCCTTATCGGGACGTTCAGGTCAATCGTCATCCTAACCCGTTTTGCGCCCGGCCAAGATTCGGACATGGAGTGAGGCGTAAAGAATTGGTGCCATAAGCCTTCCTCGCTAGGGACGGCTCTAATGACCTACTTTTTCCGACGTTTTGAGTAGAGTCCGAATTCTTCGATATACGGTTTCTTCTCGAGTTCCAGAATCATCCGGGCGAAGTTGTTGACCGCCTCGTTGACGATTCTCCGACCCTTCTTCGCCGACGCCCTCTTCGGGTCGCCGATCGCGCCTGATGGGACGCGGCTGAAGACGCCCCAGAACTCGGTGTTCAAGACCCCGAAGCCTTCGCTCGTCAGCCCGTACTGCGAGAACCCCTTGATCGGAGCGGGAGGCAGCCTCCCTTCAGCTTTCTTCATGTCGACCGGCACGCCGAGGGCGAGCATCACAGAGGTCTCCATCTCACATGCATGATTCGGCGGGGTCTCGAGCACCTCGGCCAATGCCTTGGAACTGAGCTCCCACCACGATGCCATAGCTATGAACGCATCAGTCTCCTTCTTCGCCTCCACCATCGCGGTGGCCAAGACTCCTCCCATCGTGTTCCCCCCATGCCCGTTGAAGAAGACCAATTTTTTGAATCCATGTCTGCTGAGACTTGCGCAGATGTCTTTGAGGAGGTCCACGAAGACCCGGTATCCCACCGTTATGGTTCCAGGGAAGTAGGTATGCTCGGGTGAATAACCAAAGTGAACGGGGGGCGTTATGACGGGTCTCGCCCGTGGCCAGACCTTCTCTACGGCCCTTCTTGATATCTCGCTCGCTATGAATATGTCCGTCTTCAGAGGGAGGTGTCTGCCGTGCTGCTCGGTCGACCCCGTGGGAATTATTGCTATCTCGCCCTTCGCGCTCCTCTCCCGGACTTCCTCCCAAGTCATGTCGGCCAGGTAGTGCTTCATCGGCGTATTCGCGTTCTCAGGCGTTATAAGCCGTGTCATCACTGGACGGTGACTGAAGAGCCGAGCGGTCGCTGGCCGGAATACTTCCTCTTCAGCAGCAGCGCAATCGCCACGATTAGGCCGAAGGGTGCCCACATTGCCAAGCCAGTCAAGCCGAGCTGTACCTCCGTGACTTCAAAGATTGCTGCCACGCCAAGAGTTACGATGACAAGGATGATTGAGAGGAGGAGCTGCCCCATCTCCATCCTCATCCGATTCGGCTCCCTGCTTGCGAGCCACCGGGCCGCCGAGTAGAGGAGAAAGATCCCCTCCGAGGTGGAGATCGCGTAGGCCGGGAGCTCAAGCCAACTGTGTGGTAGAATGAAGAGGATGACCAGCAGAATTTGCGCTGGGAAGTCCAGGTTGAGCGCGATTGCCTGCGTGATTCTCGCAGTCTGATAGATTGATGCGGTGAAAAAGACCGCGCCGAGCCCTGGGATGAACTCAATCAGGGCGATTCTAAGGTTGTTGCCAAATATCTCGACCACTTGTCCCAGCGGAGTGGCACCACTTAGCCGGTTGGTGATCTGCTCCGCGTTCTCTGAATACCACTGTTGTTCTCCCGAGAAGAAAGGGACGCTGGCGGTCGTCACGAAGAGGACGAGCTCGAGCAGAAAGACTATCGTCACCACCTTCAACCCTCTCCTGACAAAATGTCTCACAGTTTCCTCAGAGAGGATGGCGGGGCGGCGCGGCTCGGTCGTCTCCATTCTGCGGCGGATCGACCTTCAGGTTCCTAATAAGCGGGATGAATTGGCCTCTGTCGAACCCGCAAGACTGATCCTCCGACCGATGGACCGTAAAATGTTCCATTTGACTTGTCTCCCTATCACAATTTGATTATTCAGCTCGGACCACAAGAGTAGCTGCGTGACGGGGGATCCTTCTCTGGAATGATCCCTTCACTTAACCACCCATCTCTCAGAGATTGGACAGCGTTTACGTCCAAAACTCATTTGATATTACATCATATATAAAGTCACGCGTCGTGTAAATGCTTAATTCGCACCCCTTCTATAGGTTTGCCACCATGACCCTCGACGAGAAGATACGATACGGAATGATAGCCCTGGGTGGAGCGAGCGTCGTCTTCACGGCACTGGGGCTTAACGTCACCCCACTGGCAGCAATGGGTGGCGCCGGATCAGGCTAAAGGTGCAGCTCGAATCTCGGACTGCCTTTAGCCGTCCTATTTTATTCCGGCAAGCTCTTGCAATCCGACATCTCTTCTTGGTAGCAATTTGGTTTTCTCCGAATTCTGTTCCAAATCCATGGAACGATCGCGAGAGATTACATCCGCCTATTCTAGCAGGTGGGTCCTTTTTCGGCTTTCCACAGCAAGGCATCTACCGGACAGACGGGAGCGTTCCAGTTGGCTATCTACCAGCGAGGCAGATTCTGACGCCCTGGACGGCACACTGCGCTCGTTAACAGGTATTGTTGCCAAGGTGGCTTGAGCGAACGAATGTTTCGCGTCGCTCTGATAGCCGCGATGGTGACGCTTAGCGCGCCCCGCCCTTTATCCTCAAGATCAGTTCGTCGAACCGGGAGAGCAGGTCGCGTTCGTCAAACTTCCAGCGTCTCTGCTCCTGGTCGTACAACTGCGGTGAGATGGTGAAGGTTATCGCGTTGGTCTGGTCCATTACGTACGATTCACCCCTCCCCTTTAGGGGGGCGATGAGCTGTTCGAGGTAGAGAAATGCTTCGGGAACAGATTCTGTGGGAAAGGCAAACTCGACGTAATAGCATCCCTTCCCGGCAGCTTCCGCCCAGACGAAGGGCAATCTGTGGACCTTCTCTGAGATCTTCATTCTCTCGATCTCGGTTAGATCTCTAAACTTCACGTTCATCATGAGGTAGTAGTGCTTCCTGTTCATCGCCTTGTCAAGCCTGTAGTCGTAGCGTGTCCCGAGCCAGTTTAACCTGTAGTTCTTGATTAAGCCGTGCTCGAGAACGTGTTTCTTGTAGTGCCAGCTGAGCGTCTTGTAGTTGACCTTTACCTTGGTGGCGATTTCAGCGAGGGGTGTGTTGGCATCAAGCTGAAGCTCCTTTAGAACCTGTAGGTCGATGTCATCGAACTTCCCCTTTTCAGACGCTCCAGGTGCGGCGTATTCCTCGTACTCAGGTACCAAGTTGGTCCAGTCGAAGTCCCATCTTCCTCTCTCAAAGTCATAGAGTTCCGCACGCATGGGAATGTTCCGATATCTGTTGAAGATCGAAAAACTGACAGAACTGAACATCCCCTTCTCCTTCAGCCTGGAGATGAAGAAGATGAAAGAGTCGACGTACTCTTCGGGAACAGCCGCGTGGATGACATATGTCGCAGATGGAAGCGTCTTGTTGAAGTAGTTTACGTAGCACAGTTCGCTCATCGCCCACATGATTGGCTGTGCGTACTCCTTGTACTCGTCTGCAAAATCAGCAACCATTACTATTCTTCTCAGTCCCAGCGCCTCGTAGTTCGCTGCTATCTGGACTGCAAAGCCCTTGTCGATCAGCTTCTCCTTGTACCAGTACCT
>JACPTA010000079.1 GCA_016193005.1 Nitrososphaerota archaeon
CCTCTTGAGAAGGTACGGATCGAACTCGAAGATCCTTGCGGGTGGCATGAGTCTGATACCAGTGATGAAGTTGAGACTCGCATCCCCAACCTACCTGATTGACATAAACAGGATCTCCTCGCTCGAATATGTCAAGGAAACGAGCACCAAGCTATTGGTTGGTGCCTTGACGCGCCATCACACGCTGGAGTCTTCCATGGCTGTACAGAAGAGGGCGCAGTTGGTGGCGGAGACGGCTTCCTGGATCGGCGACCCGCAGGTGAGGAACGCCGGGACCATAGGGGGCTCTCTGACACACGCGGACCCGAGTGGTGATTGGGGCGCCGCCATACTCGCCAGTCGGGCGGAGATGCGGGTGAGGGGTGCGAGGGCTGAGCGAATCGTAAAGTCCGACGATTTCTTTCTGGACACGTTCGCCTCGGCAGTGAAGACCAATGAGCTGCTCATCGAGGTCAGGATTCCGATACAGCCTGAGAGCGGAGGGGCCTACGCGAAGCTCGAGAGGAAGGCGGGCGATTTCGCGACAGTGGGGGTAGCGGCTCAGATAGGAATCGACAAGAACATTGTCTGCACCTACGTAGGGATAGGGCTTACTGCACTGGGCCCCACCAACCTGAGGGCCAAGAAGGCGGAGGGCGCCCTACTTGGGAAGGTGGTCAATGAGAGGACGATTGCCGAAGCTGCACAGGCGGTTTCGGAGGATGCCCAGCCTGCATCGGACCCGCTGCGTGGCTCGGTGGAATACAAGAAAGAGATGGCAAAGGTCTACACCAGACGGGCGCTAATGACCGCCTTTCGAAGGGCCAAAGGAGGGGAGTAGACGTGCCGAAGAGACGATCCAAGAGGGCTGCAAGGAGAGCCGTGGTCACTCCCGCGAAACCCTCGAGAGAACAACACATCCGCGTGAGAGTCAACGGCGTCGATCACGAGTCCGATGTGGAGTCCAGGATGCTACTGGTTCACTACTTGCGTGAGGTCCTGGGCTTGACGGGTACACATGAGGGTTGCGATACGTCGAACTGTGGTGCCTGCACCATTCTGTACAACGGTCGATCGGTAAAATCATGCACGATGTTCGCAGCGCAGGCAAACGGGGGAGATATAGTTACGATTGAGGGTCTCACCAAAGACGGGCAGCTCCACCCCATCCAGAGAGCATTCTGGGACAATCACGGCCTCCAATGCGGCTTCTGCACTCCGGGGATGATCATGCAGTCATATTGGCTCCTGAAGGAAAACCCCAAGCCAACCGACGAGCAGATCCGCTGGGGGATATCAGGAAACCTTTGCAGATGCACGGGTTATCAAAACATAGTAAAATCAATCAAGGCGGCAGCCAGAGAGTTGCGATAGAATACCTGAGTCTACTACGGCTATTGGGACGCGGGCGAAACGGTTACTGTGGGCTTGTGGGCGCGCGCGTGCTTCCACTGGTGGATGTAGCAATAGGTCGCCCCGCAGAAGTGGCAAGTGAAGTAATATTGCAGACCCAGCACTCGCCCACAGAAGGCGCACGACGCTACCTTCGTGACCTTTGATTGCGGGTACATCGCAGCGTTCCCCTAAGGTATAATCTGTACGGGTTGCTATAAACATGTATGCATAATTTATACAGTACGAAGTACTTCTAGCTTATTTTTTGGTCAAATTTTCGCGCGATTGTGCCAGAATCCTGACAACGGCGCACCAAGCACGTGCACAGTTTTCCGGGTCGTATCCTCCCCCGCCCAACGCAAGGAGTCTCCCCGAGCAATACCTGTGAGCCGCCCGGTGCAAGACCTCTCCCACCATGCTGTGACTGTTGGTCGAATAGTTCAGTCCAGCAATCGGATCCCCCGCCAAACTGTCTGCGCCGCATTGAAAAATTATGAATTCAGGTCTACACTTGTCAACAATCGCTTCCAATTTGGAAAGATTTTCGGAAACATTTTCATCGTCTGCGCCGGGTGGCAGCGGCATATTGAATTTGGTCCCCTCGGCCGCACCCTTCCCAGTCTCGCTCCGGAAGCCTGTACCCGGATAGAGGTACCTGCCATCCTCGTGGAGGTCGAATATGAACAAGTCGGGGTCGGATTCGTACGAGTAGAAGACCCCGTCTCCGTGGTGGGCGTCAATATCCGCGTACAGAATTCTTCGAACGCCATAATTCTTTCGGAGCACCTCAATCGCCACACCGACGTCGTTGAATACGCAAAAGCCGGCAGAGGAGTCCCTGGTTGCGTGATGCAGTCCGCCAACCGGGTTGAAGGAATGATCGAGCTCGCTGGCCATGATCTTCTCAACACTCTGGACTGACGAACCGACGACGAACTGTGCCGCCTCGTAGACACCTCTGTACGCTGGAGTGTCCCCCTGGTCAAGGAAGCCGTAGCCGTGGTCCGATGCCATCTTGACGAAGTCAACATGCTCCTTGCGATGGAACAGCTCGATTACCTCGCGTTCGGCCTTTAGAGGGCTGATAAGGTCGACGCGGACGCCTTCAGTCTTCAGCTGAGCCCAGAAACGCCTGACCCTATCCGAGTTGAATGGATGAGGTGGTGGGAAAGAGTAGGAGAGGAGCCCTTCGCCCTTCACTATTCCCGTCTTACAGGTCATCTGCTTTGCTACTTCGTCTCAGCGGTAGCGATCGACTTCGCCCTTTCCAGGTCCTTACCATTGCTGACTCTGAAGAACGAGAGCAGCTCAGGGTCGAGTGGCTGCAGCTTGTCCTCTACGCTGACGAAAGTAACCGCGTACAAATTCTCGATTAGCGCCTCCATGTCGTCGCCCCATCGTAACTTCTTAGTTCTTCGAATAGCTGGAAGACCACATTCGGTTTTACAAACGGACTGGAAGTCGGAAGGACGAAACAGTTCTCCGAATTGCAGGCCTTGAAACCTGCGGCAATCCTTGTCAATATGCTTGAACCGTTCCTGTCAATTGCGATCTTTACTCCGAACGGTGCAATCGTCTCGACCAGGGAGAGTTTCGGTTCTTTCGCGAAGACAACAAGGATCTCGTCCACGACCGTCCATACTGAGTCGAGCACATACTGGAGGAAAGTGGATTTAGAGTCCCGTGAATCAAACCGCCCTGGCAGCAAGTCCGCTTCCTTCCCGTCGGCAACTATGAGGGCGCACTTGCTTGTCTGTCCCAATTGTTCGGAACTCGAGCCGTTACCCTCATCTTATAAGATTTTCAGAAACCATATTAGGAAGACCTCGCTTGAGGGACCGCATCGTACGTCACCGCTTGTAACCGATCTTCCTAAGGAATTCGCGCCTCTCAATCCTGTCCTGACCCGACTCAACTCCTCTTGGACTGACGCCGTCGACCACGCCCAGGATTGCTCGCCCTCCGCCCGACTCTGCGACTACAACGCTGATGGCGTTGGCGGTAGCGCAGAAGATGTTCGCGACCTCCTCGACCATCTTGAGTCTGTTCAGCACATTGATGGGATACGCATCCTTCAAGACTACGACAAAGGAATGACCTGATGCTATTTTGGATGCGAACTCGACTGCGAGCTTCGTGGCTGCGTCGTCGCTGCCGTCTGATCTGATGAGGGCCTTGCCCGATGACTCAGAGAAGGCAACGCCGAAGACCAAACCGGGTACCGAGGTGGTAAGGGTTTCGTAGATGTCCTCTACCGTCTTGATGAAGTGACTCTGCCCAATAATTACTTGGTAGCCGGCTGGAATCGCGAGTGGGACCTCCTTCACCTCCATCCTGCTTCGGGCTCGGTTCCAGCACAAGCGAGTAAATAAGATTTGGTGGGTTTCCGTGGCAGCCGGGCCCTAGATTCCTCTCGCCTGTTGGGCGATCGACTCCCTCAGTGCTTGGCTGCTGGCCATGAGCATCTCCCTGCTTCTGACAAGACCAAGGCTGCGGATCACCTGCTCCGAGAGGAGCCTGTCGCTACCTTTTGTCAGACTCTCGATGATCTCTTGGTGGACGGGCTCTCTTCCAAGTTTCGCGGCCTGGTAGCGATGTAGGTCCACCATCGTTCGGACAAGTTCATACCCGAGGTATGCGAAGGACTCGGTTGAGAGGAGAGTATCTAGAAGATAGCCTGCCTTCCTCCTCACAATCTCCTCCGCATCCTTTGATCTGTACCTGGCCAAAGGTCTAGCGAGAGAGCCGTCAAGCTCTACAGTTCGAAGGACGTCATAGAGTACCATCAGTCCTCCCAACCTGTTCTCCGACGTTTCCCTTGAAGCGAGTGGAAGGCCCACAGAGTCGGCCCACTCCTTGAAGCTGGAGTGCGGCCTCCTCGACCCTTTCTTCATCTGCGAGAGGAGGTGGCTCGGCGAGGCGATGGTCCCTCCCGAGTAGAGGATGGAGAGTGAAAAGTCATAGCCCGCAGAAAGCAGCCAGAAATCAGCGCCCTCGAGTTTGCCCTCCGACAATTTTTCGTCGACTCTACCCAACGCCTTGAGTGCCGAACTCAACCTGTTCTTGGATGCCTTCGCGCTGCTCTCCTTCAAGGATTTCTTTGCCTGAGAGGAGGCCGTTGCAAGAACCCACTCGCTATCCCTCAACGGTACGAGCGTCGAGAGCGTGAGCGCGAACTCGGGGTCTGAAACTTGCCGGATGTCCTTGTCACGGACGAAGATCAGGTCGGCATAGAGATTCTTGACGCGAATAGATTTTGCTGCGAGCAGCTCTTCCCCCACCACCAGGAGGTCATATTCACAACTCTCTCTGCTTGATCTTGTCGCATGGCACCCCGTCACCGCTATGCTGGTCCCCGAGTATGTCTTGAGAACCGGCAGGATGGATTGCGTTATTCTAGCTGGGCTCGCCTGCTGCTCCTTCACGTCGCTCCCATCACGCAAACCCGAAATAAGCATGAATCGTTCTTGCCACTCAAACAAGATACAAATTATTTTGTTCCCTTTGAATCGTTAATCACATTTTTGCACGATATAACGTGAGGTGGTGAGACTAGGCCTGCTCTTTTCTGGCTACGCGAACGATAGGTTTAAATATCTATTATAGAAATGTGCCTCTGTAAATAAAAATTTTTCGTGCGTGGTGTTGTATGTCATACGAAAAAGATTTCTCAAGGCTGATGAAGCTGCAACGGGCCCTCGACAGGTGCCCTCGGTGCGGCAAGGGGCCGATGATTGTAGATACTGCAGGGGGAGAACTGTTCTGCAGCAATTGCGGGTTCGTGGTCAAGGAGAAGATTGAGGAAGTGGGCCCCGAGTGGAGGGCGTTCTCGAAGGAGGAGAAAGACGACAGGAGCAGGGGAGGAATCCCCACCTCGATCGCCATGCACGACATGGGTCTGGCAACCGTCATTGGAGGGATCAACAAGGATGCTTCCGGCAAGTCTCTCTCCGCCTCAATGAAGGCGACCGTAGAACGGCTGAGGACTTGGGACAGCAGGAGCCAGGTGCACGAGCCGATGGACAGGAACCTGAGGCAGGCATTCAGCGAGCTTGACAGACTGTCGGACAAGCTTGCCGTATCGGAAGCCGTCGTTGAGAAGGCAGCGTACATCTACAGAAAGGCGTTGGAGCGCGGTCTGGTGAGAGGTCGATCTATCTCCGCAATTATCGCAGCGTCACTCTACGCTGCATGCAGGGATAGGGAGACGCCGAGGACTCTGAAGGATCTCGCAGCGGTAAGCAACGTCAAGAAGAAGGACATCGCAAGGTGCTACAGGTTGCTCCTCAAGGAGATGGACATCAAGATGCCGGTCGTCGACCCGACCAAGTGTGTCTCCAGGATCGCGTCGAAGGCTACGCTTTCAGAGAAGACGAAACGAAGAGCGCTAGAAATCCTACGAAGGGCCGAAGAGGCCCGAATCTCAGCCGGCAAAGACCCAATGGGTCTAGCTGCTGCGGCACTCTACGTGGCGTGCACGCTTGAAGGCGAGGACAAGACTCAGAGAGACGTCGCAGAAGCCGCTGGCGTGACAGAAGTGACGATAAGGAACAGGTACAAAGGCCTCAGGTCGGCTCTAGGAATATAAGACCTGGGCCACCGAAGGCCCAGTTCGTCGTTGAACTTTTGGAGAGCCTAGACCACCCTCTTCGATCTCGCGTTCTTCAGGTACTTCGGGAGGAATAGAGAGTTGAAGTGCTTCGAAAGGATCTTCAGGTACGCGTTGACTTCGTCGTCAGACATGTACTGAAACATGTAGCCTCCGCTGTAG
>JACPTA010000031.1 GCA_016193005.1 Nitrososphaerota archaeon
CTTTACTTATGCTGAAAGCACAACGTAAGAGAGTTCAAGGAGAGGATATGGGTTGCGACCCAGCCATTTGGACCAATGCAGAGGATCGTCTCGACACTTGGGACCCAAGCCAACGGTTGCCATATACTGGGTTTCCTGAAGTCACAGTTCAGGCGTAGTTCTGCTACATCCCGAACTGGATGGGCTAAACCAATACTGGAATATCTCGGTTAGAATTTGCGCAGAGGAAATTCATGAAACGTGGAGGTGATCGTTCGTTAGTGAACGCCAGTCAGTACCGCTCTGCGATAATAAGATATGAATGAGCGTAATTTAAACGAATGAAAATTCAAACAAGAAAAATCTGCATAATGAAAGGGGAAGACTTTCAACACATCACGCCATCATATCTGACGGGATAAAGAATGAGTACGGAAGCGATGGAAAGCATGGTAAAAATGTTGGCTCAAGCTCCCGAACAGCAGAGAAGGGAGATGATAAAGACGCGATTGTCAACTTTTGCCTCGATGGGTGACGAAGAGAGAGCAAACGCTATGAGAATGATGGCAACGGCTATCCAGAAGCTGGATCAGGAAAGCCAGAAGAGGCTAACCTACACCAGACTAGAAGCGTTAGCCGAAGACTTTGATGATGCTACTCGCAAGAAGCTAATGGGGACCCACATGACGGCCCTAATGGGGCTAACCAACGAGCAAATGATGTCGGATCTTAACACGATGATCTCTGCAATGGGTCAATGCCACGAAGGGTGTAAGATGAAAGACATGCACACCATGCGAGAACTTATGATGGAGATGCCACAAGATAAGAGAAGCATGATGATGCAGATGCTTCCGTCTGAAGTTCAGAAGATGCTCATGAGTTAAGGTGATAGATATCCCGACGTCAGCTGAGACTCAGGCACTGGAAAAACTCGACCTGAGGGTAGGGCAGATAATGACACCAAACCCACTTACAATCGATTTGAACAGCGATGTAGAGAAAGCCGCGAGAGGTATGGAAAAGTGCGACTGCGGATGTTGCCTTGTGGAATCTCGAGGAAAGGTAGTAGGGATCATAACCGAGAGAGACATCGTGAGGCGGGTAGCTGCGAAAGGTTCTTCCTTAAGAAAGACTACAGTCAAATCTATAATGTCATCTCCAATAGTAGTAATACCGCCGGATGCTACCATAGAGGAGGCGCTCAAAACAATGGCGGACTACAAGATAAAGCGGCTAGCTGTGGTTGATGGCAAAGGCCTCCAAGGGATAATATCGATCACAGACATAGCGAAGGCGCTCGCGGAGAAGACGGGCTACGCAAGCTCTTTGCTCAATGCGCTTGCAAGAGAGAGCCGACCTCCTGAGGGTCTTTACGTCTGATACGCAGATCTTCTAGAAAGCTACTCCTTCCTAGCTTCACACTGAAACAAGTATAGAATAAGTGCTGAGAAAGACAACGTTCAGTTGTTCGTCATTTGTTCATCTAAAAGGTCGAGGCTGCCAGAACGGCAAAACATTCAGGCAACTCCGAGACTTTTTGCCGTTGTCACTGGAAAGGTTGGTCCTGACGGGTCGTTTGCATGTTCTTCGCATCTTTGAAGGATGTGATCTCACCGCTTCAGGAGTATTTGTTGGGAGGTTCGAGTCGCCGTCGATAAGCTCTTCATCGTCACATGCTCCCGTTGACTAATGCTCAACCGTTACTACAGAAAGAGAATCTACCTGCATAGGAGCATGCTTATGGATTAGTTTGCTTCCCTATTTCCGTAGATTCGATTTCATGATGGTCAGCACACCGCTTGCAACAAAATAACAAAATCGAACCGCCAATCCTTCTTCTATAAGTCCGCCCGGTCAACTTAATTCCGCAATGCTGACACCGAAATCTGTTTCCCATACTCGTTGTTTCGCTAGGTGAGGATGCCACAACCGCCCTATCTTCTTGAGGTCCCTGTTTCATATATTCTTCATAGATCGCCCTAACCTTGTCCGCGGCAAGACCGGTTCCCTCGACAACGCCTTCTGATGTAACTTTGATTCTCTCCATAACCAGTATCGCGCGCAAATCCTCTCTTATCCGTACCAAATCAGGGAAAACCCTGTTTAGACGCTCGGCAAGCGCCTTGAAATCGAACGGTTTTTCCACAGACTTAATTTGCCTCACTGTTCTGGAGGCAGAAGAACCATAAAAATGTTCTCGGGAATTCGGGTACTCTTCCCTTCAGAAAATTGACAGTGATTTTCACCATTTCTGAAAGCCTACAACTCTGCGGCGTCTGGCGCTCGTGTGAAACCTGAAAATCTTGAAATCTCTTCCCGAGCTGAAACAGCCGCGAAGCAACGATAGGAATAGTCCTTCGTTTGAATCTTGTAATTACCCCACACTGAGGGAAGTATACCATTCATCGCATTAAGCAGATGGTCTCTTCCTTTAGGGGAATTTCTACCCCGAAGAATTTGCCGGATGCCGAATCGGACTCTATAATCGACCTTGGGGAGATGTATGGTACACAAAGGAGCATTGGCGGCCGGCATCGCAGTCATACTGATAGGGATAGGTACAGCATCCTATTCCGCAGCTGGTGGCGCGGTAGTAGGCGCCATAGGAGTCGTGGTCACAGGGATAGGGGCCGCAATTAGAAGCAAAAAGACTGTGGCGTAATAACGGTCTTTCGGAATCCGAGAGACCGTTCCTACTTTCTTGCTGATTCGAATTAGTGCACGTGCCATTAAAACAATGGTCCGCTTGCGCTTAGTTTCGAGCGTGTCAAGACAGACGAGTTCGGAAGAGAACTCTCTGCTATGCTGTAGTTACTGTACTAGGGCTAGCAGTTACTCTCACGGCTAGGTAAGATGTCTACGATACTCATACCAATTTCACGGCGCAACGAGATCAAACGAGTTACACCTTCGCTGAAGTACAGTGCAGGGTGTCTCTTCACTACTCGTATGTTGTCCCAAGCATACTAACCTTGAAAGGTCAAGGAATCGGTGTTTATCCCAAGTGATGTTGATATCTCTGTATAACAGCTACTTATAGGTGACAAAAGTTGGAGGCGGACCCAGCGCCGCTCCTGGAACCCTAGGAAGCGGTTGTACTCGCGGGTTGAGGAGAAGTGGGGGCCGCCTTCTTGGCTGCCTTTCGCTTAGCAGCCTTCTTCTTAGCCTTCTTTGACTTCGCCATTTGGTTGTAAGCCTTCGTCGTTGCTTAAATTGTTTGCATCCAACGAATCCGGCTCCTTGGCTCCGAAGTCTCGTTTAGAGTAACTCAACGACTCCCCGCCTTAAAAGTGCCTTTTCTCTCGGTGGCCGAATTGTACGGCCTCCCGGATCTTTTCGTCTACACCCCGATTCCCTGGGTCCTTGTTCTATACCTCTGGCTCTACCGGTCGGATATCGGCCGCATGGCCCACCCGCATAGGGAGAAGAATTCCCTTCGTGACTGGTGGGAAGTCTGTGGGTATCTGGAATTGGTGGGAAGCGAAGCGCCAAGGAAGAAGGCTCACAGGACGAAACTCTTCTTTTCTTTGTTGTTGGCATTGTGTATTGCCTTGCTCCTTTCTTTGGGGCTACCGTTTCGAACATTGACTATTCTATTATGTCTTCGGCTGCCCACGTGTGGGGAGCGGATGTCCGAATCTGACGATCTAATTTGCCAAATCTATTACTATCTAATTCAACCCCCCGCCTTTTCAGCTGTAACATAATCCTATTTGGAGTTCCTACTAGTCCAAATAAGGTTTGAGCTGCCTATCTAACTCCCTTGTCATTCTCGGTTGAACCGCTCTGGGAGCCTCTCTCAATCGATTCCGTATTGAGAGTGATATAATTCACGGCAAGGTGGTTCTCGTTGAAGAATCTGAATGAAGCTCTAGGCCCGTCGCTTGGAAAGAACCCAAAGGCCACCAACCACTGCGAGCGATGCTCCCAAGAGCAATACGATGTACGCCCCTCGCAAGAGGTCGCGCTCTTGAGTGGCAAGTATCAGCGAGCCTCCCATCAGGCGCCATATGCCCAAACCGGCAGCCTGGGAGGCACCCGCAGCCGGGGGAGGGAGGAAACCTGCTGCTCCCAGCACGCCGCTTAAGAGTACAATAGCTCCTCCCAGGACAGAGATTTGAGAGTATCTAGTCAAATTCTCGTAACGCACTCGAGCTCTTGAAACTCGTGCTCAGTCGTAGATCCCCTCGGGGAGCATGGTAGACTTGATCTCTTCACAAAGGGTACGACAATCGCCCTTATCACGAAACCTGAGGCTTAGACTGCTAAATCTGGAAGAGACGGTCAGCGTCACAGCCCCTTCCAGGCGCATCTTCTTGGGTTTCAGATACAATATGCAAACCTCTGGGATTTTTACGAAAAGGTAGCTTCTCTGGAAGGATGCTTGACAAGCCTCCATCTTCGCCCTCGAAAAGAGCTTCGAGACCAGCAGCACTCCCATCATGGCGGGGATTACGAGGAAGGGAACAAGCAGGCTCAAGGTAAGGACGGGGAAGAGGGCGGAGAGGATAATCAGCTCTGGTATGCAGGTAGGGATGAGTGGCTTCGGAAGACTGAGGAGAATTTTTCCCCTTCTACTCAGCCTTACCGAGACCGGAAACCATTCCTGAGTTCCGTTACCAGCTCAAGCATATGTCCGACAACAATTGCATATTCATCTTCGACTTGAAGTGTTAAACCTGATTTTGATGAATTGCGGTAGCGCTCGGATTTCTGTTCGGACTGTTCTCCGGAGTTATCCTGAAGAGGGTCTCCGAAAGCTTCGTAGAGTAATGCCGGAAAATATTTTCTATATCTCTTTTCTATATCTTCCCGGACTTGGAAAGAAAATGGAAAGTATCTGGAAATACATCTAAATACATTTTGACTGGCTCGAAGAAATCTCATGAAGGATTCGAAACTCGAAAAATTGTCTTTGTCTGAGATGAGTAACCTTCTCGCTAAGCGGATGACGAGGAGGGAAGCGATCAGTACAGGGTCAGCAGCAGGAATAGTTGTGGGATTGATCGTGGCGGGAGGGGCAGGATATTACGCTGGTCTCAGCTCCCCTTCGAACTCGAAGGTCGTCACCCAGACTCAAACTGCAACTCAGATTCAAACTCAAACTTTGACGCAGACGCAAACTGTGACTGATTCACCTTCTGGGCTGGCGAACGTCCAGAATGTCGCTCGCGCTAGTGTTCCGGTGACCATACCGCTCCAGAACGGATACTACAAGGGTCAGGAACTGTTCTACATACTCACCGAGTCTTCCGACAACTCACTCGCACAAAGCCTCACCTCGAAGACCAGCTTCCGTGTGGTGTACGCACCGGCTATCGCAGAGGTACCTTCTTCGTCGCTAGCCGACGTCTTCGTCTTCACCAACGGCGTTCAGGGCAGCGGGCTTCTCGGATTCCAGCCAGAGGTGTACGACGGAGTCCCCGGAGACCAAGGGTACAGCCCCGCGCGTCTTTTCAACAAGGTTACGTGGGCTTCTTCCAGCACGCCAGTCGAACTGAAGTCTGCGGATGATATCACTGCTAATCAGAGGGATGGAAAGTTAACGATCGAGCAGACAGGCATCGTATTCAATGCTCCAATGGTTAAGTGGGCCGGAGGGCAAATCCCTGCAGCGGATAGCTCCGAACTCACGAACGAGACAGGCTACGGTAAGGGTCAGATCCTCAGCATCGATATGTCGGCAAGAAAGGTGGTCATGAAGGCGCACAGGTGCTGGGCGCAGGACGGTTCTCAGGTGTACTACATCGTTACTGATGCCTCTCTGGAGGGCCCGGCCGGCGACCTCGGTGCAACCTTCGCCCCGAAGACTCAGGAGATACTCAAGACTCCGGCGGCATCCGACTTTTTCGTCTTCGTCAATGGAATTAAGGGTCCCGGACCAGGGGGCTTCCAGTCGAGCGTAGGCTCCTCCAAGCCGGGAGATGAAGACTACACTCCCTTCTGGAGGATAAACGCGACTTCATGGAAGGATGAGTCGAAAGCGGTGATATTAGAGTCACTCGCGGACCTCTCGTCATACAGCGCGGTCCTTCAGACCGAGCCAATGATGGGAGGGTTGAACGTCAACTGCCCGTTCGTCGAGGTACAGTAGCGCTGGAAAGAGGCCCTCACGCTCTCCTTCTACAAACCGATAGTGTGGGCAGAATTGCATGCGAATGAAAACTAATCATTTGGGGGTGTCCGCATCCAAAATAATAAATCGACATTTCGCACCCTACCTGTAGCGAAATATGGAATAGTCGGTTCAGGCGTTGGTTTGAATCACAGTTTAGTCATATTCCATGAAGCATCGCGTTGTCCCGTCTATCGCGCACCCGTAAACAAGTCAACGACTTTTCGCAGGGAGGAGAATCTGTAATAGCATGGTCGTTGCTTCACACGAAATCCTGTCTTTTGCCATTGGGGTCCTAAGTGGGTTTCTGCCATGTTGCTTCGTCTGCTCCCCGGCCTTTTCGCTTACTTCCAACCAGAGGGAGAAAAGCCATCGCGAGTACGTGGGGGACTCGTCTGCCTGGTATTCGCCGCGGGTGCTCTGCTTGTCGCTGGAATCTTGACTGTGGCGTTCCTCATAGTCGCCCCGGAAATTCACGGCATAATCGATAATGCGCAGCAACTCGTCAACAAGACCGGATTCATTGTGCTGTCGTTGATCGGCATTGGCTATCTAATCGGGAAGGGCTTCTCGCTCCCCATACCCAGATTGGGCATGCCGAACTCACTCATCAACGGTCGAGGATACCGCTCGGCTTACTTTTATGGCGTCTTCATCGGAGGGCCCGGACAAGCGCATTGTACGATTTCACTTGTTATTCCTCTCGTCTTCCTATTCTTCGCCTCCTTGACTCCAATCGCGATAATAACGTACTTCGCTTTCTACTCACTGGGTCGAATCGTTCCGCTAGTTGTGATCGGGATGATGCTTCAGGATACTCAGATTCGATTCTTCAAGACGGTTTCCAAGAACTCTCAAACAATAAACCGATTGATCGGGATCATTTTCATAATCGGAGGAATTGTTCTATTCTTTACCATTTAGCAGAATCTGTATCAAGTGAACGAATTGTGCTAGAGTGACTCATCCGGGCGACTTCGATCGCGAATGTTGCTACTTTTCGGGTTTACATGAGTAGGCGATCCCGGGCACTACTCCAAGCACGATAAATGGGAGTGCGCCAAATACGAGCCTAGCGAAGTCAAGTGCGGAAATGGGGGTCAACGCCCGCACTAGGAGTTCGCCGAAGGATGGCAACGTAGCACCGAAGATAATCAGGATATACATTCTGAAGATCAGCCCCATTATTGCTCCAGCGATTCCCCCCAACAAGCCTCCTACCCAGCTCAAGTGTTCGCAGGACCATACCATCATCCGTCATGATAAATCTGTTCCGCCCGAATGACCCGGTTCTTCACAATCTCGTCAGTCGGTAGTAGGGAGAACTTTTTCAGCCGAGTAGCGTTGACTACATTGGATGAGCTTTCGTCGAGTGTTCCATGAGCTCGGCCTGGGACTTGAAGGTTGCACCACAGGTATTACACTTGAATGAACTCATCTGTTGGGCGGAGGCCTGCATGTGAGTCGTCTTGCTGTGCTCCATAAGCTTGGCCTCAGAATCGAATTTGGCACCACATGCCTCACACTTGTACTTCTTTCCAAACAATCCCAATCTTATCGGCAGATCAGAACGACTTCCTTCTATTTACCCATTTTCCTTAACCAACAAACTTACCGTTTAGTGTTATTCGCCGGCCCGGAGCCTATCAGATGGCAAACTATGCAGAGAGGTCATCGGTCTGGGGGATAAAGGTCGAAAGTCTGGAGATGAGCGTAGAGGGGCACTTCGTGGCCATGTCTGGATACGGATTTGATGAGATCAGGTTCGAGACGAAAATTGTGAGTCGGGAGAGTCCTGAGAAGATCAAGAAGCTCGCGTTGGCTGCCGAGGGCGATTGCTATGTGACTAATACGCTAAAGCGAGCCTGCCCGGTCTCTGGTCGTGTATTCCTGAACGGGGAACCGCTCATAGAAACGGGGAAGCGATCTTGACCACTAACGGCTTCGTCACTCTTTCTCCAAAGTTCGTCCATCACTTGCAAGCCTACTGCCCCAGTCTCTATTCTCCCTTGAACGTCGCTTCGTGTAAATAATTTCATATCATACTCGCTGCAGAGCAATCTTGTCTCTTCTGTAGGGTGAGTAGTAGAAATCAAGCAGACCGAAGCCTCGGTATCGAGTTGCTTTATGCGGGATTTCAGAACGTCGACACCACTAACATTCTTGTAGATATCCACGCCACAGAATTTTTCCCCTGAAGCTACTAGAAAAGAGAAGCCATGCAGAATGCCAGTCTCACCCTTCAGGATTGGAGGCACAATTACGTTGTGACCGGACATTTTGGCAATCTCCTCAAGTTCCTTCAGGAGTTCGACAACTCCTGAGGCAGAAAAATTCACATCCTTACCGATAAGGGGATTCATCTGTCCACACTGGTCACCGGTATTCGATGAGTCATCGTTTCAGGCCGTGCAGCTTTATGGCAGCAGGCTTCCTGCGCCACCGAAGAATGTCACTGCGACCCAGTAGTTCACTACAGCATACGTGACTAGCAGCGCTGAACCTGGAATGGCGATGTAGGCCAGATTTCTCCTGACTCCACTGAGACTGCATTCACCATGCCTCCTTAGCTGGAAGAATACTGTCGCTGCCAGAAAGGCAACACTGGCTCCCAGTTCAATTGGCTTGAAACTGGAGGTAAGATCCGTCGCGAGCGTCAATGATGCGGAGAGTGATGCGAAGCCGAGTAGCGCGAACGCTATCGGCCCAAGACAGCATATGGACGAGATTATCCCCGCCGCAAACCCCGCACCACCGAGAACTGCCTTCTCTTTGAGTCTGTATCTGTCCGCGATGGCTTCCAGTGACTTCACGAAGTTGCTTGCAGTTGGGCTTCCAAGTTCTCCCACTTCAAGCCTAGTGGACATGCCCTTCAGCACGTTCGTCCTCATTATCGATAATCCTTCTCTTGATGCGCCGAATACCTTGCTCAACGATGTGTCTATGGATTCTGGATCGAACCGATTCTCAGGTATTCCACCCAGCTTGACAAGGGCCTTTGCTCCGCTTTCGCCAAGTACGGCGGTTAGGCTCTCTTGGAGACCCTTGACCAACTTCCCGTCGACTTTCGAATCGCGAGCCATGAAAGATCGGATTCGTAAAAGAGGCTCTTATCTGTTTTTTTGGTGAATTCCATAAGGAGCTGTCTCCCTTACCTCTGGGCGAGAATATAATTCCTGATTCATTCCACATAATCGAAATGATGTTAAATTATCGATGTAAGACTTGCATCAGTTCTTTAAGGTTCATATCGCTTTTCTGCGTGCCACGGACCATTGAATATGTCTTCATACCCGAGATTGGTGAGTTTAAACCCGAACATACCATCCAATACTATAACTATCGCATCAGTTCAATAGAAGTTCACTGCGCCGATTCCGCAGATTGGAGAATTGATCGTAATCGAATAGCGTGGGCAGGTCTCTGAAACGTACGGCGGGCCATAATAGATTGATTTAGGAACTCGTAGAGCTCAATGTTTCTCTGTCTGCTTGGGGCTAGAGGTGGAGATGAAGTCTCAAGCAGGCAACATTCAATTTGCTAATAGAGAATCTAAGCAACTTTTCAGCTAACTCTTGGCTCCATAGATGGAATATATTATCGCCATGAAACCCAATGCAACAAGTATCGACTCGACTGTGTGAGCCGTGAAGATGTCGAAACCAAAGAATTCGAAGAGCACCCCTTCAATCACCACTCCTACAGTGACGAAAGCGAATCCTGTCGATACGAGTAGCATGGCGGAGCTGTGGTTCTGACGGTGGCTCTTGAAGCTAAGGTAGATTATTATGATTCCTAACACCACGATAACCAACCTTATTACGACAAGTGCGTAGTTTTCGAAGACCATCATTTCACCTTCCTAAGCGAAGACCAGAGCCTGTAGAACCTGCTTGCTTCATCTTCAATGGGCAGGATCTCCACAACTAGGTTTTCGGTTTCAACATACGCCCTGACTTCTTTCGCCACGCTTTTGTAGACCTCAGTTCGCTTTCCTTCATCCGTTATGAGAACTCGCGCGACCGCCGCTAATCCAGCATCCATGAGTTCGTGGAGATGGTTATATGCGGTGCTGAGAGGGATGCTCATCGCAACCGCCAGACTCGATACGGATTTCGGTTCATGAGATAGCAAGACAAGCATCTTCCTCAGACTAGGGTTACTAAGAGCCTTCATCACCCTCGTTCTCATCTCTTCCTCATCGACGCGCACCCACACATATTGTCATCTTTGGAAGCAGACTGGCAGATTTGGCCTAACTTCGCTTCGTGAATATTGAATGCACTATATATACGAATCCGAATGCAATGAACGATGACTCCACCGCTTGGACCTCCCAGAAGCCAAGCCCCGTGAATGCGAGTAGAGCCATCCCCGAAACGGGGCCCGCAACGATAAGCGAAAATCCTAGGGTGAGGCACATCATTGAGAAGCTCTTGTTGAGCCTGTATCCCTTGAAGCAGACCGAGATAGCAACGCTCCCCAGAGAGACAACAACGACGTTTGCCAGCAGCACAAGATACTCTATCATCTAAACAACTAGCTCCATCCTTTAGCCTCGCTTCGGCTCAATTCGAGGAAGAACGCGGCAAGTACTAATCTTCTTTGTGGTTCGAATGATGCCAAAAATAAGAAAGCCTGCCATGGCGAACAAGAAGATTCTCGAGAGAAGTACAAAGCCGGCGGCACTGATTGTTAGGCCAAGAATGTAGATGCTCGACTCAACCGCAAACCCTCCGCAGCAGACACCTGCCGCAAGTGCAGTTAGAGCGGTACTTGCCCCAGAAGATGCACTTGGCGCTGCTAGTGCACCTGTGCCGGCAGCCACGCCGGACCTTCGACCACCAACCCTTCCTCCAATACCCGCTTTGCTGACTGAAAAATAGTATCGTGTTAGAACCATGTAGGCGCTTATCAAAAGTGCGAAGGGCGCAAAATCTGCAAAGTAGTGTATGTTCAGAAAGAGAGGCTGCGCGAGGAGGACGTCCTGCTTGAACCCAAATTCATCGCTAATGAGGAAGTGCCTAGGAAACATGATCAACGCCAAGGGGTAATTGTAATATGGGAAGACTTGCTCCAAGAATTGGTCTAATGGGTCATCAAGGTCTGCTTGTAGTGCAAAACTTCCGTTGTTTACAAGAAAGGCGGTGGGAAGGCTTCCAGTCACGACCGACAGAATCGCAACATTGGTGAGAAGACTGGCAGCCATGAGCCCGCCGGTCAGTAAGAGGAAGAGTCTCCTCTTCTCCCCCATTACATTCCGGATCAGTCCAATTGGACCGGGAAGGTAACGCAACACCACCACTGCCGGAGGGATTCCTAATGCGATTAATAGGCGGGACGACGATTCCAAAATCTTTGGAAACGTCTCCTCCCTATATATTGCCATGGAATTCTGCCACTTGTCAGGTGACTAAATGTCATCTGAAAAAAGAAAAAGAAAAAGAAAAGGAATAACGGGCAAGAACACTCTCATAGCATTACTCATCGGCGTACTCATTGGCGGAGCAGCAATTTACTCAACAACTTCATACTTTCAACCGCGAGTTCCTACGCCCATCTCCCTACCAGCTGAGATTGCCAGCGTACCGGCTCAATCAGCAACTCCAAGCTCAACCCCGACCGGATGGGATACCGAATGGTCTCAGAAGCTGAACATAAGGCTCCTGGCCCAGTTTGACTCCAGCGGGCAACCGGCTTGGGACGCAGCCCAGCATCCGTTGGTCTACATTTCATCCAATGGTCCCGGCTACGGTGGATTCCTTTCCGGGATTAAGAGTCCTGGCTTGGTAATAATAGATGCGAACACCTACCAAGTGGTCCTCACCAAACAGTATGCGGTCGAAGGCGTGAAGAACTACTATGAAAGTCACGGCTCGGGAGTATCGATGGACGGGAAGTGGATTTACATACCAACTGCAGACAGCGACAAGCCGAAGGAACAATCAGGACTTCTCCTGGTAATCGACGCAAAGACTCTGAAGCTGCACCAGATAATCCAGACTGAAAGCGTTCCCCATCATGTCAAGGCATTCAGACTCTATGACGGGAGAGATGTAGTCCTTTCATACACGTTCAACTGGCAGATAGGGTCCGGCCCTATGGGGCCCGGTTCCGGCGTCTGGTTGATGGACCCGAACGACAATAACCGGATCGTAGGCGGCATCAGGAGCGAACAACTGCAAGGCAATCCCTACTTGGCATTTCCACATCCTGACGGCGAGCATCTCTTCATCAGCATGCCACCGGGTCCAATCAGGGATCCAGACATCCGAGAGAAGCTAGAAGGAACGATTGCTGTCGTCGATATGAAGACTTGGCAGCCAGTCAAATACTACATAGCAGGCACGGAAGTCGAGAAGGGTGAGGCATCGCACAACAGAGGCAAACTGCTGGGACTGGTCGATCCAATTGCCATGAGACCGGTGGACAGCTTCGTCACCGGAGGACTGAGGGCTGACCATGCCATCCTTCACCCCGACCCTGCCAGAAATGAAATCTGGATCAGCTACAACAGCAACTTCAGAGACGTGGTCTTCGATCTGGACAAGAAGGAGGTAAAGACTAGCATCATACACTCGGGCAGCACACACAACGGCGCCTTCGTCGAATACGCAGTACTTCCAAACGGAGACTGGAAAGGTTCACTGGAATCCGACCAAGCAGGACTGCACAACAGCTCCCTGGATCTGAAGCTGAAGATGCTCGGCGTAACACAGACAATCTACGGAAGCGAGAAGCTGCCAGTAGAGAGTGCGAGAGCAACAGGACAGTGAACGTGGTGAACACCAAGGTACTTCTCTTGGTCCCAATCGTTCTGGCGATCGCCGGGATATCCGCATATCTTGTTCTAGGTAACTCGAGTGGACCTGTTTCGGCTTCAACCACCCCTTCGCTGCAAGAGAGCACGGTGACGTCATCAACGACAGCGCAGGAAAGCAGGACATCCAATACTCAGACCGGTCAGACCAGCGCAGTCAAGTCAGTAACGGTCAGGCTCACGAATGATGGGTTCAACGGCACGGCCGCCTTCAGGCTGAACCTGAAACAGGGTGACCAGGTCATAATCAAGTTCGTCTACGAAGACAAGCTCAGCGATATCCACCCACTCTTCCTCACCGGATATGACCTGCAAGGTCCGACTCTCTCTCCACAGCAGACCGAGGGTACCATGGAGTTCACGGCCGATCAGGTTGGAAAGTTCGGTCTGCTCTGCCTCAACGCCAACTGCAAGACACACGACAAGCTCGTCACTGCGCTGGTCATTGTGTCATAAGGACAATGCGTACGGAGCGTTCCCAATAGCCCCCCGAAGAGCCCGTGAGAATCGGGCGAAACACCCCCCATTTTTTGGTGTCGGGGCGAGATAGAGATGGCTGGAGGTCTACGATCCAGGAGAAAATTGACGTTGGCGGCTGCAGCCTTTGTCATTTTCTGGGTTCTGCCTCTTGTACAAACTGTCTCTGCCCACGAGATCACCGCGGAGCTCAAGCCCGCAATAATGGACTCGCTCATCAAGTACGATGATTCTGGAGGTTCGATAGAAGTATCTTCGATCTGGGCCATTGACGAGTACTGGCATATGCAGAATCTGGATCCATCAGAGTACGGACTACGCCCTTCCGATAATCACATTTTTCTACTCGTCTTGAACGTCCATGTCGGAAACCTACCGGGCTACGGAAGTCCGCATCCCGTGTGGGATAAGATCACCTTCCTAAGGGTTGTGAGTGAAGACGGAAATAGGGAGTTCGCCCCATCTCTGGTCAAATCGCTTGAAGACTCGGTCCATCATCAAGTGATAGCCTTCGAGTTTACCAAGCAGCAACAAGGAACAGCTGCGATTCCCAATAGCTCGAGGGAGGTTGTTCTCCTCATTAGGGGACTCGAAGAGCCAGGCGATAGGAAATCGATGACGTACCCCCTTCCACTGAAATTCTCTACGGAAGCAGCGGACGCTCTTTTCCCCACTCTCGGCCCACTAAGCGTATCTGCACTCGGCCCAGTGCTTACATTCTTCCCACTGGTGGCTGGCCTC
>JACPTA010000032.1 GCA_016193005.1 Nitrososphaerota archaeon
CTCCATGAGTTGCCGCGCCTTGTCCAGCATCAGTCTCGCATCTTCAAGCCTCTGTTTGTTTCCAATTTTCTCGAGTACGGCGACTTCGGCTAGGAGGTCCTCAAACCTGGGCAGGAACTCGTGGAGTGGCGGGTCGAGCAGCCTGATGATCACAGGGAGCCCTTCCATCACCTTCAGTATGTTCTTGAAATCAGTCTTCTGCAAAGGTTCGAGCTTCCTAAGTTGGGATTCACGCTCACCTTCGCTCGAGGCCATTATCATCGAGACGACGAGCGGGAGCCTATCCGAGGCGTTGAACATCCGTTCCGTTCGCGCGAGCCCTACGCCCTCCGCTCCCATCTTCCTCGATCTTGCGGCCGCCTCAGGCGTATCGGCGTTCGCCCATACGCCTAACTTCCTGCACTGGTCTGCCCAGTCCAGGAGTTCAAAGACTTCGTCCTTTATCTCGGGCTCAAGGAGCGGTATCGCTCCCAGGTAAACGAAGCCTGAAGAACCGTCGATTGTGATCAGGTCGCCCTCCTTGACCTTCGCCCCCTCAGCAAGGAACGTCCTCGCCTTCTGGTCTATTGCGATGGAGGAGCAGCCCACGATACACGGCTTGCCTATCCCTCTCGCGACGACGGCTGCATGGGAGTTTGAGATTAAGAGTGGTGTGTAGAGCGAGGTGAACGCGACGTAGTTCTTGTCAAGTTCGTGCTCCGCATCAACCTCGAAATTGTAAATGTAGTCTTCACCTTCATTTCCCAACACCTTTACGCGATGCATTCTGAGGTCCGAATCGAGAATTCTCTCGAGCTGGTATCTGACGACCCCGCTCGACCTCGGCAATATCGACTGCTCTATCTTCCTAGCGTCGATCAAGCGCGCTAGTTTCACATAGCTCTTGACCTTCCCGCCGCGGTTCACGGAGTCGATAACGTCGCACAGGAGCTGGCGCGCTGAGAAAAGGCGTGTGCCGTACATTCGTTGATGTGCGGAGCCTCGTGCTCGCTTCGTCCTCGAGAGAAACTCGGAAACACTTTCCACGATCTGAATATTGAAGATCGTGCGGTTGCGAACCACCTGTGGCACTATTCCGAGCTTGAGACATGCTACTATGATAGGCTCGAGCAGATCCGCCGAAGTGTAAATGTGTATCCGGCCGGTTCGCTCTGCATAGTGACCGTCACCATCAATGGCTCCTGCCAAGAACTGAAGCGTGGATTCCTCGTCGAGGTCCAAGATCCAACGCACCAAGTCTTTCTTAATATCAAGTAACGAAAGGGCAGGAGCTCTTCTCGTGCAAATTAGGTCGAGTGCTTGTCCAACTATCTTACGACCTTGGAAATAGCCGCTACTGTACTTCATTCTCTCTTGGGTGAACTCTGTTGAGAAGATCTCCGCAAAATTCCGCCTAACTGTGTCGATGAAGACCCTGTTTCTGGGGTGCTGGGTAAAGGTAACACTGCCCCTTGTTCTTGTGAGTCTGACATGGCCATCTGTCACTATTGCACCGACGAGATAAGCTAGGCACGTGTCGCCTACCGGATTTTCAGTGAAAGGAATCTTTTGAACTACGCAGACCCCATCGCCATCCTTTAGTACCTCACTCAGAGGCTTCTTGATCAGTTCCCTATCGCGGAACGTGTACATCTTGTGATCCTTCGTTATCCTAATCGTATATGCCCTTGAGTTGCCAGTTTGGGAACATGCGACCGAAGCAAGGAGTCCTCTACTCCTTGACGCATCGATGACTCTTCTCCACAAGGTTCGACCGCTCTTGTGATCGTATGACAGGATGGTAAGCTGTTCTCCTCTTGAGAACAAGTCGTGAGCGTGATTGGCTTCCAAGAAGCCTTTGTTAGTCAAGATTTTCGTTTCGGCGCCTACGCAGGTCTTCCCTCCCCTGCTTGTCAGTATGCCACGGGCAGCGAAAAACCCGTGAACGTCCTCCGGTTTCGTCTCCTCTCTCACGAGAATTACCTTCTCCCCTCCTTTCGACCACTCGACGGCCGTATCGGCGTCGAAGACGGCCTTGCCCGCCGCAGCCCCCGGCGACGCTGGGACCCCTTGAACCATCGGCCTCTTCGCGTTTGAAGGATCTACTCGGGGATGAAGAAGCTGTTCGAGCTGCTCTGGTGCGACGCGGAGGACGGCCTCCTCCTTTGAAATGACACCCTCCCGGACCAGATCGACCGCAGCCTTGACAGTGGCAGCAGGGCCCATCTTCGCCGCTCTCGTCTGTAACACGTACAGTTTTCCGCGTTCAACCGTGAACTCGATATCTTGAGGTTCCCGGTAGTGCTTCTCGAGGAGTTTGGCCGCGTTCTCGACCTCTCGATATACGCCCGGCATCTCTCTTTGCAGCTCTGCTAGCGGCTTTGGCGTGCGAGTCCCAGCGACCACATCCTCTCCCTGGGAATTGGCGAGATAGTCGCCGTAGAGACCTTGCGTCCCCGTCTCTGGACTCCTTGTGAACAGCACCCCCGTAGCGCTTTCGCCCCCCATGTTCCCGAACACCATCGTGCCTACGGTCACGGCAGTTCCCGGCGCCATCTCAGGAGTGATCCTGTACTGTTTTCTGTACTCCAAAGCCCTCTTCCCGTTCCAGCTCTGGAAGACAGCCTTGATGGCCGCCTCGAGCTGCTTGATTGGGTCTTGAGGCAGAGACTTGCCAGAGTGCTCGATAATCGACTTGAACGAGGAGATTAGTCTTTTGAGCGATGCGAGGTCCAGGTCACCATCGGCGAGGACTCCGGCCCTCTTCTTCTCGCCTTCGAGCCTGGCGGAAAATTCGGGCTCGCCCATGCCGAGCACAATCTTCCCGAACATCTGAATAAATCGCCTGTAGGTGTCATACGCGAACCAATCATTGCCAGTCAGTGCTGAAAGGCCCTCCACGACGGAATCATTGAGACCGAGATTCAGAATCGTGTCCATCATCCCTGGCATCGAGATGGGGGCCCCCGATCGGACGGAGACGAGCAGCGGGTTTTTGGGAGTCCCGAATTTCTTGCCCGTTCTTGTCTCAAGGTTAGTCACGGCTGACTTTACGCTTTCCATTAGACCCGCCGGGAGCTCTTCTCCGTTCCTGTAGAATTCCTCGCAGACATCGGTGGTGATCACAAAGCCGGGGGGGACAGGAAGGCCGAGGGATGTCATCTCGGCGAGCCCGCTTCCCTTGCCTCCCAGAAGCTTCTTGTCAGAAATACCCTCGTCGAAAAAGTAGATTTTCTTCTTGCTAGTGTTGCTCTCTTGCATCGGGGTCAGAACTTTCCCCCGAGATTTGCGATTATAAACGTAAAGCCGGCGGTTGGTGGGGAATCTTGGGACGACGGCTCAGGTTCGCCCTCTGGTGAGCTTGAGAGCGACGAGAGCTCTCCTTATCTCCGGAACGCAATTGTAGTCCTTTAGCTCGTGGAGACTGACCCACTTGTAGTCGGTGTGCTCTGAGAGTGCTACCCTGCTGGAACCGGCTTGGAGAAGGAAGGGGATCCCGACGGCCCTTCCGTATTTGTCCAAGTATTCGAAGACGGGGCCGTGGCCCTTGATCCTCACGTCCAGTCCGGTCTCCTCCTTTGCCTCGCGCAAGATACACTCTTCAGCCGACTCCTCCGCCAGGAAGTGACCACCCACGCAATCCCACCTGTCAGGATTTCTTTCATCATCCGGCTTCCTCTTGAGGATGAGCATCTTCCCGCGGTGCATCAATATGCCCGAGGTAAAGATTCTGGTCCTCATCTCAATCTCCTTTCTTCGCCGCGGGTGGTACGGCTGTCACACCTTGCTTGCGGAACCTATTCGTCTCGTAGGCGACTCTCCCTGCTTTGAATACGATATCAACGGCGTAGTCGAGGGTGTCACCTTCGAATGGTGTAACCCTGCCTTTGGAGACGAATTTTGAAGGATCGATGGGCCAGCTCCGCCTCGAAAAGATGACGAGGTCGGCCTCGTACCCTCTTTCGACAAGGCCCTTTCGGATGCCCAGATGCTTCGCCGGGTTCTCGCAGTACAGCTTGCATGCTCGTCCCGGTCCCTCCCTAGCGAGCAGGAGCGGGAATGCGAACTCAAGCCCACTGAATCCTGGCGCAGGGTTCTCGCTGGATTTTTCCTTCCGAGAATGGGGCGCATGATCGGTGGCGTAGAAGTCGAATACGGAACGCCTTAGGAGAGATCTCACCTTTCTCACGTTCCCGCCGCTCCTGAGGGGTGGCCGCACTGAAGAAGCGAGACCAATTCGCGATTCAGAGAGCAATCTCGTCATGAAAAGATGGTGAGGGGTCACCTCCATCCTCATGTTGAATCCCTCCCCTCTCTTGCGATTGATGAGCGCAGCTGCAGCAACCGTGGAGATGTGCGCGAATCTGACATTCATGCCTCTCCCTACAAGGGAGAGCAGGCCCTTCACGCAATCTACTTCGGCGAGCGGCTCGCCACTAGTCCCAATCATCGCGCCCACTTCGGCGTGAATCGCTATCTTCATGCCTAACCTTTCTGCTGTTAGTGCAACTTCGCGAAACCTTGGCATCTCTTGAGGGTAGATTTTCACTGCGAACGAGCCGGCGGCCCGCATCCGTTCGAGCTCGCTTACCCTTTCGGGCACGCCGGCGTGGACCGCAAAATCGACGTAACTTCTCTCCCTGAGCAACTTTATCCTTCGTCGGACATTCTCCGCCGTGTCCAGTCTGGGGTCGGTATTCGGCATCTCTGCGATAGTGGTGATCCCCCCCGAGAGCGCAGCTTTCGTACCACTCTCCACCGTCTCCTTGTAGGCCTGGTTCCAGTCGCGCAAGTGAACATGCAGGTCGGTAGCCGCCGGGAGGAGGAACTGGTTCGGGCGCAGTAGAACTCTTCTCTCCGCCCTTTCCGAGTCGTCAGCGGTGACCCTGGCTATCTTCCCATCTTTGATGTACACGCTTCCCTGACGGAGATTCCCCGAGAATACCCTTCCACGGACAACTAGGTCAAACAAGGGCGAGGCCGGTTTGTGCGGGGTTCGTGGGCCGATGTTCCCTAGCCAAGTTGTGAGAGAATGTCCTGCTCAGCGAGCTTTCTGCCACAATACTTGCACTGATACGAGAGAGGCGAAATCTCAGCTAGCGAGAAGATCGGCGAGACAGAGTCCTTTTCCTTGACCGAGACACATGTGGGATTGTTACAATTCAAGACCCCCGAAAGTAACTTGGGTGGAACTGCGTTTTTCTTATCGACCACGCGATAGGATCTGATTATATTGACGCTGGCCTGCGGTGCGATGAGGGCAAGCTTCTGAACCTGCTCCTCGCTGATCTCGACCCCCTCGACCTTGACGATATCCTTTCTCTTCATCTTGGAGCTGCTCACGTTCATTACTAGCGCGACTGTGTCTCCCCTCGCCTGTGGATTTCCGAGAAGCCGGAGGACGGAGAGGGCCTTGCCTGCTGCTATGTGGTCAATGACCGTGCCATCGCTTATCTTTTGGACCAGCATGGTCTGCTTCTCGCTCAGCCTTTTGCGCCTCCGATCACTAGCTCCAGAATTGCCATTCTCATTGGGACCCCCCATTCAGCTTGCTTCATGTACGCCGCATTCGGTAGCGTGTCTACTTCGGAAGGGAGCTCGTTAGTGCGCGGCAGTGGATGCAACACGATGCTTCCCCTCTTGGCCTTCACAATCAGGTTCCTGGTAATCTCGTAGCTCCCCCTTACCTTTTCATATTCCATGACATCAGGGAATCTCTCCTTCTGGATGCGGGTCAGGTAGATCACATCGATCTCTGGTATGATCTCTTCGAGGTCCTCAAGCTTCTCCGTTCTGAGGCCGAGCTCATCGATCTTGGTCTTGATTTCAATCCTTGGCTGCAAGCTCTCTGGCGAGACAAGGTACACCTTCTTCGGCTTGAATTTGGATAGCCCATAGAGCAGGGACGCTGCGGTTCTAGCATACCTGGTGTCACCTACTATCGCATAGTTCAGGCCGTCAATATGCCCCTTCAGTTTTGTTATCGTGAAGAGGTCCAGCATGGCTTGGGTCGGATGGTGTTGTGAACCATCACCACCGTTGATGACAGGGCTCTCACTGATCTCAGAGGCGAGGAGGGCAGCCCCCTCCGACGGATGCCTTATGACTATCAGGTCAGAGTAGCTCTCCAGCATTCGGACAGTATCCGGGAGACTCTCCCCCTTCATCACAGATGAGGCTTCGGGAGAGAGGTCTATCACCTTACCACCTAGCTTCAGCGCCGCAGTTGTGAAACTCAGCCGCGTGCGCGTGCTCGCTTCGAAGAAGGCCGTTGCGACAATCTTCTCGTTGAGCGACCTTCGAATTGAATTCGGCCTGTCCGAAATCTTTCCCGCGAGTTCGAACAGTGACTCTAAATCCGACCGCGAGAAGTCGAGGATGTTGATTACGTCCCTCCGGCTCCATCCGGACCTTCTCATCTGCTCGCCCTCACGCGCAAGGATACACTCCATTCGTTCGTTAATAAGAGTGCGGATACTCTAGGCAGGCAAAATGTTCATAATAAGTTCGGCGAGGGAGCTTCAAGAGTGAAGTGGCTAAATTCCTAACTCGGCCGCGTGTTCTTACCTTCTTCATCCTCCTCGTAATCGCCGCGTTCGTCGCTGAGCCTCCCAGTTTCGCGAGGGCGTGGAATGAGGGGAGGTCTGCCATGCTGGCGATCGTTCCTCTCGTGGGGTTGGAAATGTGGAAGAACGCAATCAAGCCGGTAGAGAGGAAAAAGGCCCTGCTCTGCTACTCTGTAGTAGTCGTCGCCCTGGCGTATTACGTCTCGACCAGTCTCCAGGCAATCAGGGAGTCTCTCATCGCTTGGGGAGTTAAGCTCGGGGTCGACCCTCTCATCGCACAATACAGCTGGGTTTGGGGGTTGGACTACGCGGTTACTTCCGCGTTTCTGTTGGCGCTCGTCATGCTTCTCTCGAAGCCGAGGGTAATCACTCCCCTCATCTACACCGTGGGAATGGCGTGCTTTCTCTACATCGATGTTGTCCTTCCCTACAACTCTCTCGGGCCATTTCAGGATGTTGTGCCTCCACTTTTGGGATTCGTTGTTCTGGTCCTGAACGCAACCGGGCTGGGGTACTCATCTGCGGCTGGAAACATCCTTCATCTTACGACGCCCGCGGGTAGCATGAACCTTCAGGTCTTCTGGCCGTCCGCGGGTCTCCAAGGGATTGTAATAGGTCTCCTGGCCATTGCGACAATATCGGTAAAGATGGGTTCGGGATGGATGCGAGGCTCGATATACCTGCTCATCGGGGCGGTGGGCTCATTTCTCGTGAACGTCCTAAGAATCGTTTTGCTCGCTGTGTACGCAATGGGGGCAATCAACGACCCCAAGGGTTTCGAGCGGTTTCACTCGGTTGCAGGAGAACTCGTCTTCATTCCTTGGATCTTGATCCTCATCGTGCTGCTGGTCAGGCATGAATTGAAGATAAAAACTACGAGTGTGACATTGCCGGCCGAACGAGTCTAGTCACCGGATGGTTCTCGAAGATCGGAGAGATTGAAGGAGGGTGAGTGCGAAGACAAGGACATAACCTGAGGCGTAGACCGCGAGAATGGGGATGATTCCCAAGTTGCTGGTCGCGAACGCTTTGGTAATCGCTAGGGCCGAGATAGCGACAGCCACACCTTCCAGAAGACTAACCTTGTTCAACGGAAGCTGGTACTTCTTCTCCCTCCAGCTTTGGTCTTTCCTAGTGATGGCGTACTTTGGAGTCCGCAGGAATGTGCCCGTCTTGTTCGAGAAGAGGCCGGATAAGACGTTTACCGAATTGCTGATACTTATCCCATAACCCAGAACAACGAGGAGGAAGATCTCTTTGATGTTTCTGACGAGTCCCATCTTCTGGACTCGCACGGCCTCGGCACAGTAGTACAGGACTGCTATCGTCGAGAGCACCACCAAGGCCGAGAAGACGAGCCAAGGCGCGACCTGAAAAGTGAGGTAGGTCACATTCCTCAGGGTTAAGCCCCTTAGGAGGTCACTAGGAGTCAGAATTGCCGGAAGTGAGACGGCCACTGCGTACTTGATTACGTCTATGTTGAGGAAGGTTGCGATGACGGCGAGTAGGAAGGAGGCGACCATCAGCGGGTGGACAAGATAATAGGTCAAGTGCATCACCGCCTCGAACTTCTGACTGTAAGAGAGAGATCCCGAATGAATAATTGAGGGCATGACCTTGCGCGCCGTCTGAATCGAGCCACGAGCCCATCTCCCTTGTTGTCTCTTCAAGCTGGTAATGGTGGGGGGAAGTTCGGCAGGGACGTTCAAGTCTCTCAGGTAGACCGCTGCATAGCCTGCAAGCTGCATCCTGTAGCTCAGGTCGAGGTCCTCCGCGAGCGTGTCCGACTGCCACCCTCCTGCCTTTAGAATCGCCTCCCTTCTCAATAGGCCGGCACTCCCGTTGAAGTTCATCAGGTAGCCGCTCCCCCATCGCCCCGGCTGCTCGAGCAGGAAGTGTGCGTCAACGCCGATGGCAAGAGTTTCAGTAATCATGTTGTAGTTCCTGTCGAAGTGGCTCCACCTGCACTGGACGAATCCGACCTTCTCGTCTCTGATTAAGCATGGGACCGTCCTATCCAGAAAGTTGGCAGGGGGGCAGAAGTCGGCATCGAAGACGGCGATGAATGGCTCCTTCGTTCTCTCCAAAGCTGCCTGCAGAGCGCCGGCCTTGAATCCTGCTCTGGTCCCCCTTCGTATGATCTCTATATTGTACCCGGCTGAAGCGAACCTCGATGACAAGCCGTCAATCTCTTCGCGGGTTTCGTCGTCCGAATCATCAATGATGTAAATCTTGACGAGGTCCTTCCCATACTGTTCGGCCATTGAGACGCAGGATTCTACCAGTCTTCCTGCGACGTAGAATTCGTTGTAGACAGGCAGATGAACCGCAACGGCGGGCTTCTCGGAGGGCTCGTCTGAAATTGGCTCTCTGTACTTCTTCGCTCTCCTCGTAAGGTGCAGGATATTTAGCCCATAGAGAACGAACGAGATGCTCAGTACTATCGATGACGCGAATATCACGTTCGCGACGGGAAAGACAGCAATGATTGACAAAATTCCTCACCCAGAACCTCTGCGCTTGCAATTACAGCGGAAATGCTTGGCGTTATAATGGTTTGGCTAGACACCGACTCTCGAAAATGTGTATAAGGGCACCTCGGCCCATACGGAAGAGGTGAGCTCTCCTCTAGAGAAGGTCTACAGGTTCGTCGATAGCCACAGGGACGAATTTCTTCAAGGACTGAGCAAGCTACTAGCACAACCCTCAATCAGCACACTTGGAGTCGGAATCAACGAGACGGCCAAGATGCTCATGGATGTAATGGAGGAGTCAGGGCTAAGAACGCGCAAGATAGAGACGTCTGGCCATCCATTAATTTACGGCGATGCGGTCGTAGGTCCGGACAAGCCCACGGTCCTGATATACGGGCACTACGACGTCCAACCTGTTGAGCCGATAGACGCATGGGCTACGCCCCCGTTTCAGCCCACGATCCGTGATGGGAGGATCTATGCGAGGGGTGCCGGAGACAACAAGGGTCAGCTCTACGCTCAGCTGATGGGCATCAGGTCACTCACGGAAATATTGGGAAACGTACCCGCCAACGTGAAGTGTATCTTCGAAGGCGAGGAGGAGAACGGGAGTCCCCACCTTGAGCAGGTTGTGATGGATAACAAATCGCTGCTCAAGGCGGACCTCGCCATTACTGCAGACGGCCCCCTTCACGAGAGCGGGAGACCGCTAATCGTCTTCGGAGTCAGAGGCATGGTGTACGTCGAGCTGACTGCGCGTGGGGCCAATCGAGACCTCCACTCTGGGAACTGGGGCGGACCTATAGCCAATCCGGTCTGGAGGCTCGTGAGGCTTCTCAACTCGATGAAGGATGTCAAGGCCGGGAGGGTGAACGTCAGCGGGTTCTACGATCGCATCAAGCCTATCACGGTAGAAGAAATGAAGGCACTCCGCGCGATTCCCCTTGACAGAGAAGGGATTTCGCGGGAGCTTGGAATCCGTCTCTCCGAGCTTCCGGAGGGAGAGGATTACTACACCAAGTTGATGACGGAGCCAACATTGAATATCTGCGGGATCTACGGTGGATATACCGGCGCGGGGACGAAGACAATCATCCCGTCCAAGGCGACTGCAAAACTTGACGCGAGACTGGTCCCCGACCAAGACCCTGGTGAAGTATTTGGAAGGCTGGAGAAGCACGTGGCCGAACACGGCGAAGGCATCGAAATCAAGAAACTCGGATCAATGAGACCCTCCAGGACGCCTCTCGACAATCCGTTCAGCAGCGTAATCGCGGACGCGATGAGGAGCGCGACGAAAAAAGAACCGATAATCTATCCTTCTCTGGGGGCAAGCCTACCAGACTACATATTCACTCGAATTCTCGGGATCCCGTCATTCATAACGCCGTACGCCAACCATGATGAGAGTAATCACGCGCCCAATGAGAACTTGAAGATCGAGAATTTCATCCAAGGAACCAAGTGCTGTGCCTCCATCCTAACGCACCTCGCCGGAGATAGAAGGTAGCGCGGAGAGCTTCAGGTTGCGGTCGTCAGCCTTCCTAATCCTATATATCGATGGAAGATGATGGAATCGAACGTGAAATCAGGCCGCAAGCCTCTAGACTATTCCAGACCCGCTCTCTGGAGAGACAGACCTTCTGCTTGGCATGAAGTGATGCCCGGGGTGCATCGCCGAATCCTTTCACATTCCCTGACGGGAATGCTCGTCTTGTACAAGATTGAGACGGGTAAGGTCTTTCCGCTTCACGACCACGCCCACGCACAGTTCGGGGTGTTCTTGGAGGGAGGGGGGACCTTCAAGGTGAGCAACTCGGCCTGGAAGGTCAAGAAAGGGGACGCATACTACATCCCACCGGGGGTGAAACATGAGTTGAGGATAGACTCCAAACAACCGAGCGTAGTCATCGACTTCTTTACACCGAGGAGGGAAGATTATCTCGCCGAGGCTCTCCCTCCGGACAACTGAGTTACCCCACAGACTTGAGCAGCGCACCGTCGACCGGGATGACGGTACCGGAGACATATGAAGAGACTTCGCTCCCCAGAAAGAGGATCACCCTCGCGAGTTCCTCGGTGGTGCCAATCCTCCCGAGGGGTATCGTGTTCTCTATCTCTGCCAGGGCTTGAGCACGTGATATCCCCTTCCTTCTGACGTTAGCCTCTACAACCTGGTCTATTCTGTCCGTCTGGATGTAACCTGGCATGATTCCATTCACCCGTATCCCTCTAGGGGCCAATTCCCTGGCGAGGGTCCTGACGAGGGAGGCACTCGAAATGCGACAGACGTCGGAGAGGGCGAGCGAGGGGACTGGTTCACGGATGACGTAAGATGAAAGGAAGACCATCCTTCCCTTGGTCTGGGCCCTGATCATGTGCTCCGCGACTCTCTTCGCCATGTAGGCAGGTCCAACAACCAAGGACGTGGCACCGCTCATCCAGTCGTCGTAATCGAGCTCTAGGAATGTCCCAGGTTTTGGCGGACCCGTAACGTGGACGAGGACATCCAAACCGCCTAGTCCCGATATTCCCCCATCCACCAGCTTGTCTATCTCAGCATGAAGGCTGATGTCAGCAGGCAGGGCGTGAATCTCCCCTATGGATTTCAGGCGGTCTTTGGCGTCATTGAGGCGCTTGGCATTTGAAGAGTTGATCACGACTCTCGCCCCCTCTTCGAGGAACGCCTTCGCTGCGCCGAAACCGATTCCCTTGCTGGCTGCAGTGACAAGGACCCGCTGGCCCTCCAGCTTCAAGTCCAAGGGCAGGTCATACCCCTAATGACTCGAATGAGAGGCTGTGCTACTTCATCTTTCCGCGCGCGACCACGGGCCAAACCTTCTCCACCCTACCGCTTCGAATACCGACGAGCTCGTCGTGCTGGTTTATGCATGTGCAGCAATGCTGAGGGATGAACTCAAGTCTGTCCCCGACCCTGAGGCCCTTACCCTTCCCGCTTAGCTGGAGCCAACCGTGCTCCTCCGAGAACTTCACCATCTTGACTCCGGGACTCCTAGTGCGGGGGAAGATTCCCTGGTCCCACTGAAACGCCTTCGAACCCGCGTCGACGACCGCATGATCGTCCGAAGTCTTGCTCATGACGGTTGTGAGTACTGTGAGTGCGCAGTCTGCCAATGTAGCGACATCATTGTCAACGAGTCCCCCATCGTTGAAAAGATACATCCCTGGCTGCACCTCGGTTACGGCGGGATGTTTTGCGGTTACCCACGTAGAGGTCGATGAGCCGACGCTCACCACTTCGACGTTGATACCCTTCCGCTCGATTGACCTCTTGGCTTCGGTCACGGTCCTCATCGCCTCGTTGGCGAGTCTGAGCCTCTCTGCCTTCGTCTTCCCGCTTCCGACGTGACCTTCGTATCCCATCAATCCCTTCAAAATCAGGTTCTTCTCACCAGAAACCTCCTTGGCGAGGGATGCCGCACGTTTGGGGTCGACGCCGCACCTATGCATCCCCACGTCGATGTCAACGTACACGTCAAGCTCTGACCCCTCATTCCGACAAGCTTTACCCATCTGCTTGACGACCTCTGCGTTGTCTGTTGCCACCCCTAGGTGTATCTTGTCCGCCAGCTTGGCCAGGCGCTCGTACTTCTGATCTCCCACAATTTCGTTCGTAATGAAGATGTCATCTATGCCGTGGGCAGCAAACGCTTCGGCCTCGCTCACCTTCTGCAAGCAAACTCCTTTCGCGCCTGCCGCGAGCTGCTTCTTTGCAATATCGGGAACCTTGTGAGTCTTGACATGCGGTCTCAGGTTGACGCCGCACTCACGCGCGAACTTGGCCATCCTGTTCATGTTCTTCTCCATTAGGTCGAGCTCAACCAGGAGCGATGGAGTGTCGAGATCGTTCTTCTTCAAGTAAATCGTCTCGTCAGTCGGATACATGGTTTATATCGATTACTTGATTCTCCGTCGAGATGTCGATGACAGTTCTATCTCCGGCTCCAAACTCTTAAAATCAGAAGCTAGGCCATGGGGAACAGGCGATGTCGGTGCCGAAGGTTGACATTCAGCTTGATATTGGGGAGAACTATTACGAACCGACTGAGTTTGTTGATGCGGCGGCCTACGCAGAGGAGTTGGGCTTCAGGACAGCTTGGTTAGGCGACCACTTCGTTCCCTGGTTCCATTCGGGCAGGCGGTCGGCCTTCGTCTGGTCGGTGCTTGGTGTAGCTCTTGAGAGGACGAGCAAGATCAAGCTCGGTCCCCTCGTGACGACCCCAATCGGGGCGCGTTACCATCCCGCGATAATTGCACAGGCAAGTGCAACGCTCAACAACATGTATCCGGGAAGATTGCTGCTCGGTGTGGGGACGGGAGAGGCGCTCAACGAGAGGCCCTTCTGGCATGACCGGTGGCCCGAGTGGGAGGAGAGGATTGCCAGACTGACGGAAGGGATAACCCTGATCAAGAGACTCTGGAAGACCAAGGACCCGTTCAGCTTCAACGGGAAGTTCTTCCCCTCCAAATTTTACCACCTGTACACGAAGCCCAAGAACAAGATACCAATCTACTTCTCTGCAATCGGAAGGCGAGCCGCATACTACGCCGGGTTGCACGCGGACAACTTGGTGACGATAAGTCCGCGCAATACGATCGAGAAGCTCCAGAGAGAGATCCTGCCGGAGTTCGAACGCGGGTGCAGGGAAGCGGGCAAGAGGAGGGGAGGGATTGTCATTCACATGGATTTCAGCCTTGACACCCCATCAGCACTTGTGAAGAATTCGTGGAGGACGCTGGGTTGGATGCTCAAAGATTCTTGGAGCATTGAGAATCCGGTGGCCGTCGAGAAGGCCGGGAGGAAGGTGGGCATCGAAGACGTGAAGAAAGCGGTACATTTCTGCAAGAGCTGGAGAGCCGTCATAAAAATAATTGATGACTACATCGCTGTGGGTGCGAACGCCATAGTGCTGATAACGGAAGCAGACAAGAAGAAGATTCGTGATGTCGCTCATAATGTGCTGAACGTGCTGTGATGATTCGGCTGGAGTCCATCGGTACTTGATTATCGATTGCCATTCCCACGTCTGGGATGTAAGAAGGCACCTCTCTAGGGGATTCATCAGGGACTTCACCAGCGTCTACGGGAAGGGTGAAGATGCTCTGAAGGCAACTCCGGACAAACATTTCGACTCGATGGATGGCGTCGACAAGGTCGTTGTCGTTGCTTTCAGGAGTCGTGTGTTGAGGGTGAACGTGCCGAACGAGTACGTTTCAGAGTACGCATCCAAACACCCTGAGAAGGTCATCCCGTTCTGTTGCGTGGACCCGAACGACGAGGACGCTCCGATGGAACTGAAGAGGTGCGTGAAGGCGATGGGGATGAAGGGCCTGAAGCTCGGACCAATCTACCAGCACTTCGACCCCACGTCGGAGAGGGCGGGAAGGGTCTTTGAGGTAGCGCAGGACCTGGAGATCCCAGTGCTCATACACCAAGGCACAACGTTCGTGAGGGATGCACCTCTGGAGTTTGCAAATCCAATTCTGCTCGACAAGGTCGCAAGAGACTATCCTGACCTGAGGATGATCGTCGCCCATCTGGGCCACCCCTGGGAAGACGAGACCGTTGCTCTGATCAGAAAGCAACCGAACGTCTTCTCTGACGTCTCCGGTCTGACTTACAGGCCGACCAGGCTGTACCTCAAGCTACTCTCATGCTTGGAGTACGGTGTCATGAAGAAGCTGGTCTTCGGGAGCGATTTTCCGTTCGGTGTCCCCAAGCTTGTCATTCGCGACCTGAGACGGGTCAATAGGCTGGCCAAGAGCTCCGGGCTTCCGATGATACCGGAGGAGTTGATTGAGGATGTAATCGCCAAGAACGCAGGTCAGATATTCCTGTGAAGACCGTGACTCGGCAATTCGAGAATATCCACGTCCTATTCGGCGAAGATGTTGGTGGGGAGCGGGACCTTCTTGAGGAGATACGAGAAGCCACCGGTCCGCTCCAGAAGCCTCACGGCAGTGAATCCTTTGTCGAAGTAGGTCTGGAATACCTCCCTGGTGGCCAGCCTCCACCTCTCGGCCTCCTCCGTGTGAGAACTCTTTATCGCTAAGACGTCCTTGGGAATATCCACCAAGACTGATGGTGCTTTGAGGTCGATAGACCAATCGAGGCATTTCAGATACGCACCTGTTTGCCTTGACTTGATTACCGAGTGAGCTGCGGACGTTGGATTCCCTGACACGCGAATCATGCGCATGATCTTCCTGTCCAGAAACTGCTCGGCCAGGAATCTGTCGGTCTCCCACCCGAAGTTTATTGAGTCGTTCATCGAACCGTAGTAGTTCGCGAAATACGTCCGAGACACTACGCCGAGCCTCACGAAATTGAAGTATGCGTTGCGGGCGATGATCGGGTCGAATGTCCATGCGACGAGCTTGTACCCACGCTCAGCTGACAGCTCCCTCTGCTTCTCCTTCAAGATGCGACCAATCCCCCGGGACTGCCACTTTCTTGAGACGCCTGTTATGTGTGAATACATGTACATTCTTCCGTGCCTCCTCCCCGGCAACGCGACGCTGACTCCTATCATGGCCTCACCATCAAAAGCTCCTAGGACGATACCTCCGTTCGAGGCAATCGCAATCATGATCTCCTTCGGCGTCACCATGAGGTCTTCCAGCCCCCAGGCTTTCTTCTGAACCCGCTCGGCTTCCGCGAACTCCGCATGACTTGTCAGCTTACGGACGGTGATGGTCAACTGGTCGATAGCCTGTACTCGATTTTCTTAAGGATTGAGCATCGGATTCGAATCCCGAGGCTGTTCGACGACTCTATCCATCCTGCATGAGCTTTGACGCCCTAGACATCTTCTCCAGCACCCTGTGAGAAGCAATGTCGTCACGATAGAACCCCGATGCACTTGTGAAAAACTCCTCAAACCGTTTCCGATCCTCGGATCGTACGATCTCACTAATCCTTCCTATCTCCTGAACAAGCGTTTTCACGACATCTCTCGAGTGTTCATTTCCAATTTGTATGTATGAACAAAGCGATGGGTTCTGGGCGAGGACTCCCTCGGCCAGGGTCAATTGGAGCAGCGAATTTGGACTCGACAACCTTCTGAAATCTGACGGTGAGATATACTTGGCCAGCGTCTTCGCGTATGCGAGATTGATAAGATGGTGCAGCGAGAGAGCTAGGGCCATCAGCCTGTCATGATCTTCCTCGCGGATGGCAATCATGTTTGCTCCCCGTAAGAGTCTCCGGGCGACCTTCATCTCGGAAGCCCCATTCTTGGTGACGACGGCAACCTTCATCCTGTGGAAGGACTCGATGGACGGTCCGAAGAGCGGATGAATCGAGAGTAATCTCCTCCCACTCGAGGAGACCATCCGCCTTAGAGAAGGGAGTATCTTATCCTTGACGGAACATATCTCGACGAGGGTGCAGCCTTTGTCGGTCATGGGTAGAACCTCCCTAGCCGCCCGAAGAGTGTCGTCAATCGGCGTTGCCAGGACGACGAACTCCGCCCCTTGAACTGCCTCGGAGTTTGAACGAAAGTACTCGAAGCGGGAGGACCTCAGTCCAGTTCTCTTGAGGTCTGAACCAGCGACTTTGAATTTCCTGCTCAGAAAGTATTTCACAAGTAATGAGCCCATCCCTCCTGAGCAGCCTATCACCGCTACCCTCAAGAGATGAGCTCCCCAATGGCCCGTATGCCTTCGATAATCGTCTCCTTCGATTGCCCCAAGGAAATTCGGAAGCAGTTGTTGTAGTCTCCGAATCCTGAGCCTGGAGCGAGCGTGACATTCTTCTCCTCGAGCAATTTCATCGCAAAAGTCGAGGAGTCGAACCCAGCCCTCTTTGCCCGCGGGAAGACGTACATCGCCCCGTCAGGCTTGTAGTATTCCAGTCCGCCAATCTTGTCGAGCTCTTTGCTCGCTGCCTCGATCCTCTCCTTCATGGCCTGAGAGTTCCTCCTGATCTCGGCTTCGCTTTCAATTGCCTTGAGGGCTCCAAACTGGACAAACTCTGGAACGCAGGTGATCATCAGCGATTGCATCTTCATCATCTTTGAAATTACATCTTCCGATGAGACGGCGTATCCCACCCTGAAGCCGGTCATCGCCCAAGTCTTGGAGAAGGAACTCGTCAGAATGAATCTGTTGGCCTTCGACTCGAGGATGCTGGCGCAACTCTTGTACGCATAGTCCGTGTATATCTCGTCGCTTATCACGGTAAGGCCGTAATCGTTGGCCAGCGCGACCAAGTCTGAGAAGACCCTCGGGTCGATTATCTTCCCGGTCGGATTGACCGGGTAGCTCAGGACAATTGCCTTTGTGTTCGACCGAATCGATTCCTTCACAGTCTCGACATGAGGCTCCCATCCTTCCTCGAGGGTCGTGTGAATCGTGGTTGGCCTTGCCCCGATGAACTGAATTCCTTCCTTGTATGCTGGCCAGTTCGGCTCGATGACGATGCATCTGTCACCCTCCTTCAGGATGCTTGCCAGAGCGGTGTAGACCGCGTATCTACCCCCGGGGGTTACTATGGTCTCCCTTGCCTTCGCATCGTAGCCGTGCCTCTTCTTCAGATGCCGAATCAACCCCTCGATCAGCTCAGGAATACCCCTCGTCTCGGAGTATCTCGTTCGGAGGTCGAAGAGGGCCTTCGAGCAGGCTTCTAGGACTGCCCTTGGAGGCTCGAAGTTTGGTTCACCGATGTCGAGCCTGACGAGTCTCTTCCCCTTCCTTTGAAGCTCCATGGCCTTGGAGGCGATGGTCATCGGGGTGACGAGGACGGGTTGAATGGTATTCTGCCCCTGTATTCGTTTCGATTCGGATACGAGAATGTTGAAGATCTTGTTTCCTACCTCCCTGTCCACTCCCGCTCTCTCGCAGTCTGCGAGGACCTCCTTCAGGAGCGTGTCTTCGACCCCTTCGTCCTCGATGGGGAGCGAGCCCTCCGTCTTTATGTGGCCGATTTTCCGTGCGACATCATTCCTCTCTGCTATGAGACTGATGATCTCCTTCGTGACGCGTGACACTTCATCCCGCAGACCCTGCAATTCTGCCTCCCTCTTCAAGGCGGGTTCCCCTCTTTTCTCAGGACGGGTGGGATGATGCCCGCTCTGAGGGCATGGTCCGCCAGGACCAGCGCCGTGACGCTCTCAACCACGGGGACGGCGCGAGGAACGACCGTTGGGTCATGCCTGCCGGGAACGACGAGCTCCGTCTCCTCCTTTTTTGAGACATCAACGGTTCCCTGCTTCGCGGCAATCGATGAAGCAGGTTTGAAGGCTATCCTGTAGACTAGAGGCATCCCGTTGGACAGTCCTCCTAGTATGCCGCCCGCGTTGTTGGTAGGCGAGACTATCTTTCCGCCCGCGAGACGATACTGGTCATTGTTCTCGGTTCCCCTCCTTCTTGCGGAACCGAAACCTGATCCGAACTCCACCCCCTTCACAGCGGGGATGGAGAGCGCAATCTTCGCGAGGTCCGAGTCGAGCGATGAGAACACTGGTTCGCCCAGTCCTACTGGAAGGTTGAGCGCTACGCATTCCACAATCCCTCCCAAGCTATCGCCCTGACCCCTCACCTCAATTATCCTCTTCCTGAGCTTCTCGGCAACCTCAGGATCAGGACTTCTTACCTCGTTCGAGTACCTGTTCCTTCTGGCATCTTCGATTGAGAAGTTCTCAGCCTTTATTCCTCCAATCTCTAACGTGTAAGCTACAATTTCTATTCCCAGCACGTCGGCGAGCAACTTCTTCGCGAGGGCGCCTCCCATGACGAAGGAAGCCGTAATCCTCCCCGAGAATCTTCCCCCACCCCTGTAATCGTTGAACTCCCCGTACTTTATCCTAGCAGTGAGGTCTGCATGCCCAGGCCTCGGAGTATTCAGGATGGCCTCGTACGCCCTCGAATCCTTGTCTGCATTGCGTATCAGCATCCCGATTGGAGCACCTGTGGTGCGTCCGTTGAAGACGCCGGAGAGAATCTCCACGATGTCCTCCTCTCTCCTCTGCGTCGTGACGATTGACTGTCCTGGTCTTCGGAGGTCGAGCTCCTTCTGCACGTCAGCCTCTGAAAATTCTAGGCCCGCGGGGCAGCCGTCAACGACGGCACCGACGCATTTGCCGTGGCTCTCTCCGAAGCTAGTCAGGACGAACCTTTCTCCGATCGTGTTTCCTGGCAAGATAGTCAGTCGCTCCTCATGCGCGCACCGAGAGACTTCAGGTCGGTCAAGAATGATGGATAGGAGACGTCGAGACACTCGGCCCCAAGCACTGGTGTCCCCCCAGGGGTCAACATGGACGCCAGCGAGAATGCCATGAACATTCGGTGGTCGTCGTGCGCATCCAGCCTCCTCGGGGAGAGCTTTGAGGGGGGATATACCTTCAGTCCGTCGCGCCGCTCCTCAATCCGGACCCCGAGCTTGGAGAGTTCCTTTGCGACTATCGCTATCCTGTCGGTCTCTTTGAACCTCGCGTGTGCCACGCCGACGATCTCGACAGGGGTATCACACTTTAGCGCGAGGGCAGAGACTACAGGGAGTAGGTCTGGGGTATCGCCGAGGTTGAACCTTCCTCCCCTCAGGACTGAACCACTGGCGCTGACGGAAAGAGAGTCCCTCCGCGCCTCTATCTTCACCCCCATCCCGCGCAATATGTCAACGACCGCCGAATCACCCTGTGGTAGGGCAGGGTTGAGACCTCTAATCCTAACCGCACCTCCGACCAGTGCGACCGCTGCCATGACAAATGACGCTGAGCTGAAGTCGCCTGGTACTGTGAAGTTGACTTGAGTGTAGCTCTGACCGCTTGGAATCTCGAACCTTTCGTAGCCATCCCTATCTATCTTCACGCCGAACAGCTTCGAGAGGGTGAGCGTGGCCTCGATGTAAGGCCTGGAGACCGCCCCCGCGACTTGAAGAGAACTGTCGCTCATCGCCTTCGGGGTTGAGATGAGCAGAGAGGAGACGAACTGGGAGGAGACGTCGCCCTTCATGGTCGACCTCCCACCTCTCATCCCCCCGCCCTTCACGACCACAGGAGCGCACCCGTTATTCCTCGTGGTCCACGCTTCGACCCCCAACCTGCCGAGAGCGTCAAGGAGAGGTTCCATAGGCCTGCGGCGAATGCTCGAATCTCCCGTGAGTACCGAGTGACCTCTCGGGACGAGGCTGAGTATGGAAGTCATGAACCTCAGAGTCGTGCCCGAGTTCTCCACGTTCACGACGTCGTCCGGCGTCCTCGGATCAGTTCCATCAATCAATAGGGAGGAGTCGGTCTGGGTAATCTTTGCGCCGAATGCCCTGCATGCTGCGATGGTGGCGTTGGTATCCCGCGAGAGAAGGGGATTCTTGATTCTGGATCTCCCGGTCGCCAAGGAGGCCATCGCAACGGCACGGTGAGTGTAACTCTTGCTCGGCGGAACAGTCACCTCGCCGACCAAGCCTCTCCGCGGCGCCAGAACTCTTGTGCTAGTCATCCTCAACAATCCTAGCCCTGTCGTTGTTAGCCCGCGTGCAGATCACCGAACCTCCGAGCGCTCTCCACCGTCTAATTAGAGTCTTAACCGATGACCTCTTGTCTTGGCGGAAGGCTGAAGCGATGGCAGGGCCGGTGCCGGAGAGGCCTGCTCCCAGCGCCCCAGCGCCTATCGCGACCAGTGCCGGCGAGGGATCATACCCGTAGACCGCCGAGTAGATGAGTCCGTTGAGCGTCATCGCCTGCCAGTGGTCACCCTTCAAGCTGGTGCTGAAGGCGACCTCCGCCAACCCCGAGAACCTTCGCACACTGTCAACCCCTATGGAAGCCCTCCGACTACGTTGTCTGGGAACGAGGATGACCATGTTGACTGGCTCTTCGAACCTGACGGAGTTGACCAGCCTTCGCTGAAGGTTATGGGTGTGGTTTATTCCGCCGAAGAGACATGAAGCAGCATCGTCGAAGGCGCCAGTGACGCTCGCTCCACTCTCAAGTGACGCCTCTGCGCTCAGTTTCAAGACCTGGTCATCTTCAAACTCCTTCTCTCCGAGAGATGCGATGGAAGCAAGGGCAACCGCTATCGAAGCGGATGACGAGCTCTTCAGCCCGACTCCAATCGGGATTTCTGTCTTGGTGCTTATCAGGCCGCCGAATCTCTCTGGTTCCCGGCCAAAGTACTTCAAGACTTTCCTCACGGTCTGGATGGCGAGATTTGACTGGGATTCTCTTCCATTGATCTTCACCCGCCACCTGTCATGTCCATTGTCGATTCGGACCTCTGCACTTGTTGTGAGTCTCACTCCTGCGGTGGCACCCTTCCCCGAGGCGATGGCGTTGACTATGCTCACGGCTCCGAATGCTATCGCCCTGCCTTTCAATGTCCCTCGGCCCCCAACGAACGAAGCAGCCTCTCTTCCATCACGCCGAGGGGCGCCTCGCGTCCCGTCCACAGTTCGAATGAGGCTCCGCCTTGGTGAAGTAACATCTGGTAGCCGGAGATTGCCTGGGCGCCTGACCTTTCTGCCTCCGCGATAAGCTCAGTCCGCATCGGTCTGTAGACAGCATCAAACACGGTTGCTGAACTCCGCACAATCGCTCGAACAGGTTCTGGGAGAGGAATTCCTCCGGAACCGATGGGTGAGGCGTTGAAGAGAAGGTGGAACGATGAACGCGTCAAAGGACCGGACTCGGAGAAGGAGTGCAACTCGACTTCGATGCCGCCGAACCTTGACTTCATTTCGCTTGCGAATCGAGACGCCCTTGACTTGTCCCTGACGAGGATTGAAACCCGTTTGCAACGAAAGCGGCTCATCGCCTCGAAGAATGCTCTGGCCGCTCCTCCCGAACCGATCACAACGACCCTGCCTATCTGCCCCTCATCGAAGAACTTCTCGAGGGGGCGGACTATTCCCTCGACATCGGTGTTATGACCCATGAACCTCTTCCCTTCCTTCTTCACTGTGTTGACGGCTCCGATCCTAGCGGATAGCGCATCAAGTCCGTCGAGGAGCGGAATTATCGCTGACTTGAAAGGAATTGTTACGTTCATCCCCTTCAACCTGTTCCCCTTCAGCTCCGTGAAACGATCCTCAAGAGCGTCATCATCGAGACTTATCGCTACGTATAGCGCATCTATCGAGAGTTCAGAGAAAGCTGCGTTCATCATCGAAGGAGAGGGCGATTCTGTTACATCCCTCCCGATGAGGTAGTAGAGGTCCTTCTCCACACTAGGAGATGGCATTCAAAATTCCCTTCATGGTCTCGATTGATACCTGACCGGGTGCCACGGCCTCGTCGGGTAGGGAAGCGTAGGTGAACGGACTTCCGGCGAAGAGGCACATTATTCGCGAGATGACTCCGTGGTCGCCCATACAGAAGGCAATCAGATCGCCCCTAGTCGAATATTTGTAGAGGGAGAGGACCAGGGCGTTGTCTTCGACTGACCTCGCGGTCGTTACCGCCTTGGCGATGTCTCCTAGAGACCTGGCCTTTCTGAAGAGGTTGAGTAGCGTGGAGGTGCTGGGAGTGGATTCGAAGTCGTGCCACGAGATTATCACCTTCCCGGAATTGGCTCTTATCTGCTCCATCTCCGGCTGAAACTTCCTCGCGGTCTCCAGTTCGACATCTGCGTATGCCGGCTCGAGCTCGGAGACCTCCAGGAGGAGTCTGATACGGTTCGAGTCGCTTCCTTTGAAGTCCCCTCCCTCGCTTCTCGCGCGTAGCGTTAGAACGCACCTGTCTGCGAATTTGGAGAGCGAGTGGATTACGATCTCTGGTCTCACGACATTCAAAGAATCGAGTCTGAACTCTACTAGGTCAGAACCAAGGGAGAGGGCGCGCTCTGCCTTGCGACTCATCTTCGCAGCAGAGGCTTGTGGCGACTGGCTCACCGCTCGACAATGAACTCGTCGACCTCTCCCCCGAAGTGCCTCCCACCGCCAGTCTCCAGATGGACGAGGACCTTGTCCCCCTCCCTGAGCTCCGTGACTGGCACGGGAGACCCGTCGCTGCTCACCAGCCTGATCGTTTCTGCATTTTGAAGCATGACGGACCCGTCTAGTCTCTCGCACTCTGCGATGACCATTAGCAGGGGCCTTCGCTCGATTTTCACCCTGCCAACCGTGGCAGGCCTTGAAGTGCCACTCCGGGTGACGACTTGAACCTTGTCACCGCTCTGAATCTCTGAGAGGTATCTGGTCTTGCCTTCGGCCCCGAGGACGTAGGAATGGATTGCTCCGGCGTTTACTCTGAAGGGGCGAGTCGGAATGTACTCCGATGGAATCGTCTCGCTGTGCACTAGAAAGAAGAAACTCGACTTGCTTCCGATGAGGAGCCCTTCACCCACGGAGAGCTGGGAGGCAGTATCGATGCAGGCCCGTTCGCCCACACCTGCGTCCACAATCTTCTTCACGGTCGCCACGGCGGTAGGGAAGACAGAGGGATTGAGCGAGGAGACCAAGTCCTTGGCCTCCTTGAGGGACTGCGCAGGGATGACGATTCCGTCCACTCCCTTCTCCAGGATGTTGAATGCGAGTTCAATCTCGCCCTTCTCCTTCATGTATGCGTAGAGTCGCTGTTTCCTCCGCTGAAAGTCAGCGACCAAATTCTCGAGCGGGATGACCTTCCAGTTGTTACACTGTACCACTACGAACGAGTGCCCCTTCTTCGAGGCTTCGACCGCTGCGTCAACGTCCTTTGGACCGTTGATCTGAACCCAAGCCGCTGTATTTCCATCCCCCTCTTTCGATGAAACCTGCACAATCGAGAGGCCGTCCACCAGCTCTGCCTTGATCGGGGCACCCCTAGACAGAAGCCTCTTGACGCCTATCTCCTTCGCGTCTCTCGCGAGTGTTTGAAGTTCGTTGGCGCCTGTCGCATCAATCACGATCTCCTTCTCAGCGAGGACCACGTTTCAACGCCTCCAACGCCTTCTCTGCAGTCTCTCCCTCGATGACCACCTTGTGAAGCGCCCTCACTATCTCAGTAGGGTTGCTGTGCTGGAAGACATTCCTGCCGAAAGTTACTCCCATGGCACCAGCCTTGATGACATCCTCCGCCATCTTTAGCACGTCCAGTTCATTATCCGATTTCGGCCCTCCCGCGAGGACCACGGGGACAGGGCACTTTCTCACGACCTCCCTGAAGCTTTCCCGGCTTCCGGTGTAAACGGTTTTCACCACATCTGCACCCGCCTCCGCTCCGACTCTCGCCACATGGGCGACGATTTGTGGGTCAGAAGGGTTCTTGATATTCTCTCCACGCGGGTACATCATGGCGATGAACGGCATCTGAAATTCGTCGCAAGAATCCGCCACGCTTCCAAGTAACTCCAGCATGGCTGGCTCCTCTTTAGAGCCAATGTTTATGTGGACAGATATCGCATCTGCTCCCAGCCTGATTCCCTCCTCGACGGACGAGAAGAGGACCTTCCCGTTCGGCGCGGGACCCAACAATGTGCTCGCAGAGATGTGAAGGATTAGCCCGGTGGGAGGTGGTGAGGCAAGCGATTTTATTATTCCTTTGTGAGTTAGCACCGCCGTCGCACCGCCCCTGGCAACCATCTCGATCATCTTTCCCGGCTCCTCCAGACCTTTGATCGGCCCGTCGGAGACACCGTGGTCCATTGGTATGCACAGCATTCTTCCACGGCTTGTAATCCGGCTGAGCCTCACTTGCTTTCCAAAGACCATTTCGTTCACCCGAGGTATCCCTTCGCCGCCATCAGCTCGGCGGTCAATATGGCTGTGCCTGCGGCTCCCCTCACGGTGTTGTGAGAGAGAAGAGTAAGCTGAAGCGACTTGTCGTCGACACCCCTTCTGACCCTGCCCACAACTGCGCTCATGCCAGGAACCGAGCCGGAGAGTCTGTCAAGTCTCGGTTGGGGCCTGTCATTCTCCCTTCTCACGATGATCGGTTGGTCTGGTGCGGTGGGCAACTTTAGCTTCTGAGGCATTCCGCGGAACGTCTCCATCGCTCGAATGGCCCCTTCCGGGCTGACCTTCGTAGAAAATTCGCAGTAGAGAGTCTCCATGTGGCCGTCGATGACTGGCACCCTGTTGCAAGAGACTCCCATCAATATCCCATTCGGCTTTACCGCACCGTCCCTCAAGCTCCCAAGAATCTTCTTCGCCTCATTCGCGACCTTCTCCTCTTCGTTCTTGATGTAGGGGATGACGTTCTCAATGATTGAGAGCGAGGCAACCCCGGGAAAGCCAGCTCCGGACAACGCCTGCATGGTTGTCACTATCGCCTTCTCGGCTGGGAACGCATCGAGCAGCGGCTTCATCACGAGCGCGAGCCCCGTGACCGTGCAGTTTGGGGTCGTCGCGATGCCCTTCTTCCACCCCCGTCTCTTCCTTTGCGAATTGAGCAGATCGAGATGGTCTGGGTTGATCTCAGGGATCATCAGTGGAACATCTGCGTCCATTCGATGGGCGCTGGCCTCGCTGATGACGGCATGGCCCGCTGCAGCGAACTTTGGTTCGATATCCTTCGCCGCTTCCGAGGGTAGCGCTGAGAATATCAAGTCGCATCCCTTCGCTGCGGTTGGGTTTGCGGCCTGCACCGTCGTCCTCGCGAACTGTTCTGGTATTGGGTCTGAGAAGAGCCAGTGTGCCGCCTCACCGTACTTCTTCCCTGCTGATTCGCCTCCCATGAGGACCTCGAGATGGATGAAAGGATGGTGTCCGAGCATGTTGATGTACCGTTGCCCCACCGCTCCGGTTGCGCCGAGCAGACCCGCCCTGATCTCTCTCATCTATGTCACCATCAGGGCTGTCCTGATGAGTTGCTTCGCCTTCTCCGCCTGCTCCCGAGTAACAAATACTCTGATTGAAGATCGAATCGTCACAATTCCGAACAGGTTGATTCCGGCCCTCGCGAGGGGCTGTGTGACTCTCTGAATCAACCCCGATTCTGTCTCGAGGGCGCTGCCCTTGATTGTCACCATCCCCAGCCCCTCAAATGAGGAGACGGCCTTACCGACTCCCTGCTTGATCAGCGTCTGATGAACCGTATCGAGCACGTTCTTCCCTCCCGACACGTACAGAAGGGCGGCAGAAGATTCGAGAGACAAGGCAATCAGCGTTCCTCCGGCCTTCTTGACCGCCTCTGCTAGTCGAGTTATCGAATCGGTCTTGGATGAGTCAATACCAACCATGGTAATCATGATGACCTTCTCCTCCGACCGCTCGACCTGAATCTCTGGAAACTCTCCCTGTATGATCGTACCAGAGTCCAGTCTGTCCAGGCTCGTCACTCGAATTCTGCCTCCGCTTGCTTTGTACCTCAAGGCCTTCGCATGGAGGAACTTTGCACCTCCAACTGCTAGCATCTCTGCTTCCTCCCCTTCGAGCGACTCTATCAGATTCGGGTCGGTGACCTTGTCCGGGTCGCTCGAGAAGACGCCTTCGACATCTTTTATCAGGACGACCTCCTTTGCGTTGAGGCAGTTCCCGAGGACTACCGCAGTGGTGTCGCTACCCCCCCTGCCGAGGGTCGTGGTCCGACCAGACTTCGTCTTCCCCAAGAAGCCGCAAACGATGGGTATCTTCCCTTCTTTGATGAGGGGGAGGAGGAACTCCTCGGACCTCCTTCGACTGTCTTCCATTATCGGGTTAGCGTCAAGATGGTTCTCGTCAGTAATTATCGGCCATATCGGCGAGTCGGTGTCGACAATGATGGGTCTGAGTCCGTGAGCGGAGAGCGCTGCCGAGACAAGCCTGGCGCTCGTCTTCTCGCCGAGAGCGAGAACGTCATCGAGCATCTCCGGGGCTACATCAGGGTTGACCTTCTTTGTCATAGCGAGGAGGTTGTCGGTCACGCCTTTCATGGCCGATACAACGACTACTATCCCCAACCCTCGCTGGTGAGTGTCGCGAACCAGCGCCGCGGCCTGCGCTATGGCGCCGTCATTTTCTAGGACGGAGCCGCCGAATTTGGCGACGATGATTTCCTGAAGAACGCTGCTCTTCACGCGATAATGCCTCCAGAGACTTTTTGCGAGCTTTCGAGAGAGGAGGCTAGCCTAGAAATAATAGCGGAAGCCGAATCGGCGATAAACTAAATCGCCCCGTACTGCGTGTCCTCTCAAGTTCACTCGTCAGCCGAATTCGAGTGACATTATATATGCATTTGGTTCAACTTGTTCGTAATCGCCAGAAGGGCGCTAAGCTGCCCAGGAGCGTATCGTCATCTTCTCGAGGAATCGCTCATCAATCTCGCTGCCGATTCCAGGCCCGGTGTTCGGTCTGATGATCCCAGAATCCATGACGAAAGGATTCTTCACGATATCGCGCTCGAAGTACTTCTCGTTGGGGGACGTATCTCCTGCGTAGTCCACAAGCCTGTGACTGGCGAGAGCGATGTTGAAACTCCTTCCAATCCCCGTTTCCAGCATCCCCCCTATCCAGACGTGGCCCTTGTTCTTCCGGACGATACGGATTACCTCGAGCGAGTTGGTCAGGCCACCTATTCTACCCGGTTTGATGTTTACCACATCAGCAGCGCCGACCTCGAAGGCCTTCAGTGCCTTGTCGACTGACGAAATCGATTCGTCTAGACATATTGGGGTGGAAATCTCCTTCCTTAATCTCGCGTGGTAGATCAAGTCATCGTGGTCGAGCGGTTGTTCCAGGTAGAGAAGGTTGAACCGGTCAAGCCTCCTCAAGAGATGCACATCCCTCACGGAATAACATGCATTCGCGTCCGCGCTGAGGGGAATCTCTGGGAAAGACGCTCTGACCGCTCTGACTATGTCGTACTCCTTTCCCTTTTCTATCTTTACCTTTATTCTCTTGTATCCTCTCTTCAGCGCCTCACCCACCCGCTTGACCATGAGACCGGTTCTGTCTATCCCGAGTGATATTCCGACGTCGGCGTGGCCCTTCGATTCACCGAGCATCCTGTGGAGGGGTTTCATCTTTCGCTTGGAGTGAAAGTCCCACAGCAGCATCTCCACAGCGGCCTTGGCCATGTTGTGCCCCTTTACGGTCGAAGCTCGTTCGAGAAACTCACCGGGAGAAGGGAGACCACGTGCCACCTTGCCCAAGTGATCTCTGATGATGTGGAGCGCCGTGTCGTTGTCCTCGTAGCTGTAGTACGGATTCGAGGAAGCGACGCACTCGGAGTATGCGGCGATGCCGTCGCCTCGGAGGCGAAGGATCAGACCGCACCTCTGAGTCTCCGTCCCAAAGCTAGTTTTGAACCGGCTGAGTAACGGGAGTCTTACGAGGTTGATCGTCAGGGTTGACATCTGACCGGCCTCCAGTTTTCGGTCCTTCCCAACATTTTTTCAATGCTCCCGGTCAGCCACTGCCCTTCGAAGCCGACTTTAGCGAACTTACATATCGCTCGATCTCCGCCAGCATTCTCTCGGTGTCATCCTTGTAGCTCTGTACTTGGTTCACAATCCCGCTCCCCACGATCGCTCCTTCAGCACCCGCTTCAAGGACCGCCTTTACTTGCTCAGGCTTGGAGATGCCGAAACCAACTGCGAGGGGGATCTTTCCACGAGTGTACTTCTTCGCATACTTGACCAGAGAGACGGCACCCGCTTGGAGGCTCTCTCTTGCGCCTGTCACACCCATCAACGAAACGAGGTAGAGGAAGCCCGAGCTGTGAGAGGCTAGAAGCTTCATCCTGTTCGGAGTGGTCGTGGGCGCTGCCAGCAATATCGTGTCGAGAGCATTCTTTCTCGCGGTAACCGAGTAGGGGCCAACCTCGTCAACGGGGAGGTCGGGCACTATCATCCCGTCAACCCCACTCTCTCGCGAATGCCTCATGAAGTTGTCAACGCCCTGGCTGAACAGGATGTTGAAGTAGGACATTATGATAATCGGAAGGCCGTGTTTCTCTTTCGCCTTCTTGGCAATCTCAAGGACATCTCCGGGACGGGTCCCTGCGGAGAGTGCCCTCACGCCTGCGGCCTGGATTGACGTTCCATCGGCGATTGGGTCAGAGAAAGGAATTCCGAGCTCAACGATATCCGCGCCTCCCTTGGCGACCGCGTCGACAATCGAGTAGGTGTCCTCTGGCGTCGGGTCGCCTCCCATAACGTAGGCAATGAGCGCACCCTCTTCTCTCCTCGCTAGCTGACTGAACTTGTCTGCTATCAGGCTCATATTGAGAACCCCGATTGCTTGGCGATGATATCCACGTCCTTGTCGCCTCTCCCCGAGAGCGTCACTACGATGCTTTGATTCCTCTTCATCTTCGAAGCCAGTTTCAGCGCAAAGACGACGGCGTGGGCCGATTCGAGGGCGGGAATGATTCCTTCTAGCTTCGACGTAAGATGAAACCCTTCGACAGCCTCTTCATCTGAGACCATAAAATACTCTGCCCTGCCAAGGTCCTTGAGGTACGAGTGCTCCGGACCCACGCCAGGGTAGTCCAGTCCGGCAGCAATGCTGTGTGTGCTGCTTACCTGGCCGTCAGAATCTTGCAGCACGTAGGTGAGCATTCCGTGGAGGACTAGCCCGCCTGCCTCGACCCCATAGAGCTTCACACCCTTGTCATTGATGAAGGGGTAGAAGCTACCCATCGCGTTGCTCCCGCCTCCGACACAGGCGACAACGGCATCCGGGAGAGAATGTGCTAGCTTCCGAGACTGCGCCTTGATCTCCCTTCCGATTATGCTTTGGAAGTCTCTAACTATCATGGGATATGGATGCGGACCGACGACTGAGCCGATGAGATAGTACGTCGTATTAAGGTTCGTCACCCAGTCTCTCAGCGCCTCGTTTATCGCGTCCTTCAACGTCTTGGAGCCGCTGTCGACGGGATGGACAACGGAACCCAAGAGTTTCATTCGGTAGACGTTCAGCTTTTGCCTCTCGATATCTTCTGTCCCCATGTAGACCTCTGCGTTCAACCCGAGCGCGGCACACGCCATCGCGGTCGCCACCCCGTGCTGGCCCGCCCCTGTCTCGGCGATTATTCTCCTCTTCCCCATTCGTCTCGCAAGTAAGGCCTGACCAATAGTGTTGTTGATCTTGTGGGCGCCTCCATGAAGGAGGTCTTCGCGCTTGAGGTAGATCTTCGCACCACCGGCCCTCTTCGTGAGGTTGGGTGCGAAGTAGAGAGGGGTCGGCCTTCCAGCGTACTCCTCGAGGTAGTGGTCCAGCTCCTTTCTGAAAGCATTCTCCTTGCTGATGGAGAGGTAGGCTTTCTCCAGTTCTTGCACGGCAGGCATGAGTGTCTCAGGGATAAACTGGCCGCCATACTTACCGAACCTTCCGCCCTCCGGGTAGCCCTTCATGTTATCCATCTGCCTCCCCTTTCGCAAGTCTCACGAACTCTACTATCTTGCGGGCATCTTTAACTCCGGGAGCAGACTCCACACCGGATGATGCATCAACTGCGAAGGGTCGTACCATTGCGATCGCTTGGACAACGTTGCCAGGGCCCAGCCCTCCCGAGAGTATCAGGGGTAGCGGATGAATCCTGTCCCTTAGTGCCGAGCACTCATCCCAGTCAGAGACCAATCCGGTCCCACCGTCGTAACCCTTCTTGTACGTGTCCGTGAGCAGGGCATCGTATCCTCGTACATTGGCATTAAGACTAGTGTGGATGCCACTCTTCACCTGTACGACCTTGATGAGAGAAGAGCGGAGCCGCTCCCGCGCCCTTACCTGATCCAGCAGCTCTCCATGAAGTTGGATCGCGTCTGGACTTATCCTCAGGACTCGCTCCATCTCACGCGACAGGGTACCGGAGTTTGTCACGAGTACGGAGTCGACAAACGGGGGGACGCGCTTGACCAGCTTCTCCGCGGTTTCGAGAGAGAGGTTCCTTGGTGACTTTGGGAAGCCGACTATGAAGCCTATGGCATCGGCGCCCGCATCTACCGCCATGGTCAGATCCTCTCTCCTCGTTATCCCACAAATCTTCACTCTAACCATCGTTCATGCCCCTGTAAATGACTTGACTGCGGACTCTATGTCGTTGGATTTCATTATGCTCGAACCGATAAGAAAGCCATCAGCGCCGAAGGACCGAAGGTTCCGAACTTCCCGCGGACTCGTGAATCCACTCTCGCAGATGACGGTCTTCGAGTGCTTGTACCTTCGGAGGAGAGAGACCGAGGTCTCAACCGAGACTTGGAGGCTCTTCAAGTCTCTGTTGTTGATTCCTATGATGTCGGCCTTGGTCGCTAGCGCATTCTTGAATTCGCTCGCCGAGTGCGTCTCGAGGAGGACTTCGAGACCGAGGGCATGCGCATGTTCGATCATCTTTCGCAGGTCACGCTTGGCGTGCCGTTCGTCGAAGACGGAAGAGATGAGAAGAACGGCGTCAGCACCCGCGGCCCTGCCGGCCTCAATCTGAACTGGGTCGACAATTATGTCCTTCATCAAGATGGGAAGTCTTACGGCCTCCTTGGCCCTGCTCAGGTAGACGAGGTTCCCCTTGAAGTACTTCGGCTCAGTGAGGACGGAGATTCCTGAAGCGCCTCCCCTCTCCATCGCCTGAGCTATGCTCCTGACATCGCCATCGTCGCGAATCCTGCCAACCACGGGTGATGCGAACTTGATTTCGGCAACCACAGGAATATGCTGCGAGTTCTTTATGGCCTGCTGAAGGCTCCTGTGAACGAACCTCCTAGGCTTGACCTTGTAATAACCATCACGTATGGACTCCTCGGCCCCGTGAACCAGAGACTCCAGTACGTCCCTACGCTCTCTTGGCATGCTCCTCGATCCTTGACAGGTCCCCACCGCTGAATCTTATTAGTTCTTCGAGCTTCTTCTCGGCTGCACCCGTCGTTATGGACTCTCTGGCCAAAGTCATTCCTTCGCGGAGCTCTTCCGCCTTCTTGCCCAGGACTATTGCGGATGATGCATTGGCCAAGACCATGTCCGTCGCTGCACCCTTCTTCCTGCCGCTCAGGATGTCCAGCGCAACACGTGCTCCTTCTTCCTCGTTTGCCACCTCGACCGAGCCGTCTGCCACTCGCTCTATTCCAAAATCTCTGGGCTGGTACTCTCTAGTAGTTATCTCTCCCTCCCTGAGCCAGGAGACCAGAGTCCTCCCTGTCACCGAGATTTCGTCCATTCCCTCAAGCCCGTGGATGACGATAGCTTCCTCCTTCCCGAGCCTCTGAAGCGCCTTCGCCATTTGGGAGGTTAGGGAAGGCGCGTACACGCCCACGAGCTGCGCGTTGACGTTTGCCGGGTTCATCAGCGGGCCGATAAGGTTGAAGACCGTACGGACTCCCAACTCCTTCCTGATGGGTGCAACTCTCTTCATCGCAGGGTGGAAGACGGGAGCGAACATGAAGCCAATTCCGACCTTCTCTATGGATTCCTTTACCCGGCCGGGTTCCATGCCTAGGTTGAAGCCGATCTTCTCCAGCAGATCTGCACTTCCGCACCTGCTACTGACCGACCTGTTGCCGTGCTTTGCGACAACGACTCCGGCACCGGCGGCCACGAAGGCAGCTAGTGTGCTCACGTTGAATGTCTTCACCTTGTCGCCTCCTGTCCCGCAGGTGTCAACCATCCTCCCGTTGACGTTTGGCCGTATCTGAAGTCCGTGGCTCTTGACTGAAGAGGCGAATGACGCTATCTCGTCGGGAGACTCTCCCTTCATGCGAAGGGCCGTCAGAAACGCGCTGAGCTGTGCGGGAGTTGCTTCCCCCTGGACTATCTCAACGACGACCCGCCTTATCTCTTCTGGAGAGAGTTCTCTCCGTTCCACGAGGGCCGAGATGCATTCCTGAATCAGCGGCGTACCCCCTCTGCGAGAAAGTTCCTGACTATCTTCATCCCTTCGTTTGTAATAATCGATTCCGGGTGGAACTGTACGCCTTCTATGGGATATGCGTTGTGCCTGAGCCCCATTATCTCAGCGTCATCGAGCGACAGCGCAGTAATCTTCAGAGACGAGGGCAAGGTCTCCTTGTCGACTACCAGGGAGTGGTACCGCGTTGCCTCGAACGGGCTGTTCACCCCTTTCAGCACCCCTTCCCCGTCATGGACGATCCTGCTCGTCTTCCCGTGCATGATTCTTGAAGCACGCTTGATCCTCGCGCCGAAGACGTGCCCGATACCTTGGTTCCCTAGGCATACGCCCAGTGTTGGGACCTGCCGACTGACCTTCCGCAGTATGTCGTCACAGATCCCGAAGTACTTTCCATCCTCAGGGTTTCCTGGGCCCGGTGAGATTATGATCCTTTCAGGTCTCAGTCGGCGGACCTGAGCCAACGTGATCTTGTCGTTGCGATATACGAGGGGTTCTCCACCAAGCGCTCCGACATATTGGGCCAGATTGTACACAAATGAGTCGTAGTTGTCGATTATCAGAACTCTCATCTTCTTGCCCCCGAAGAAATTTCGAGGGACCGCATCAGTGCTGCGGCCTTCGATTCAGTCTCCAGCCACTCCCTCTCAGGCGATGAGTCGGCGACGATACCCGCACCGGTCTGGATTGAGCATCGCTTCCCGTCTGCGACCAGAGTGCGAATCGTAATCGCAAAGTCTGCGTTGCCGTTGAATGAAAAATACCCTACAGCACCTGCGTAAGGGCCGCGGCGGACCGGCTCGAGTTCTTCGATAATCTCCATGGCCCTTGGCTTCGGCGCTCCTGATACTGTCCCCGCGGGGAAGAGCGCCCTCAAGGCGTCAAAGGAATCGTGCTCGCTTCGTAGGTCTCCGATGACATGTGAGACTATGTGTTGGACATGGCTGAACTGTTGAACAGTTATCAGCTCGGGCACTTTGACCGACCCGAACTTCGACACTCTCCCAACGTCGTTTCTCGCCAGGTCCACGAGCATCACGTGTTCTGCCCTCTCCTTGGGGTCAGAGAGGAGCTCCTGCGTCAGCTGGGCGTTCTTGTTGGGGTTAGAAGCGTGCGGTCTCGTCCCAGCGATAGGAAATGTCTCAATTCTTCCCTTCTCGACCCTGGCCAGCATCTCTGGGCTCGACCCGATCACTCTCCTCTCCCCAAACTTGAGGAAGTACATGTACGGTGAGGGATTGACTCTGCTCAGCGCGCTGTAGAACTTCATCCAGTCTCCCTGGAGTTCGAATTCGTAGCGTTTGGACAAGACTACCTGGAAGATATCACCCGAGGCGATGTATTCCTTGGCGCGGACTACCATCTCCCTAAACTTCTCTTCCCTGATACTTGACGTGGGAGTTGTCTTTTCCACGACCCCACTCTGGTGGTCATTCTTGGAGGCGAGAAGAACCGATTCTAACCTATTCTCTCCTATCCAGTAATAGAATATCTGGCCGCTCGCGTGGTCGAAGACTATTCCGTCGTTGAAGAGCCCGAACTCCAGATCGGGAAGATGCAGATCATCGTTGGCGACATGAGGAAGCTTCTCCCAGTAGCGGATAGCGTCATACGAAACGAATCCCACGGCACCACCGATGAACCTGAATGGTCCAGTAAAGTGCTTTGAATTGACGAGTCTCCTCAGTTCATGAAAGGGTTCGCGCGTGGCCATCTTGGCCCTCTCCCCAGTCACGGTATCGAGTAGATCTACCATTCCGTCTTTCACGCTTATCAGCTTCGATGGTTCGAATCCTATGAAAGAGTACTCAGCCAGTCGGCTTTCTCCCTTTGCCGATTCGAGGAGGAACGTTTGGTCGAATTCTGACTCGAATTTCGAGAACAGTTCTCGGGGTGTGGTTTTGATGTCTAGTCTCTTGGCTCTAACCACGAGCTTGGGTTCTGCCTTGAGCCCAAAAGCGACCACCCATCTCTATCGGTGGGGGTGGCAGAATGGCTGATTTTAAGCATTTGTGACCGTTTCTGTACACTGTCGCTTTAAGGGTTGTCTTGAACGGTTGTCGCCGTTTGGTTGGTGTTATTCTTGCCCAGATTTTGCGGTGGTCAATCCTTCTTGAGCCTCCATATTGCACTTGCGCTTACTGGTTCAGCTCCCACTGCAACTTTTAGCTTTGGCTCGTCTGGCCTGATTCTGTTCCATGCTCTTTCCCATGCGCTTTCGTTTGGAAGTTTGAAAGAAAAGAATGGTTTACGCGGATTTGGTTTTTCCACATCTACTAACGGCATCCCACCCATCGGCCTTATCTTCCCATTTCTCAGTCTAACACTTAGCAACAGGCAGATGTTGTCATCAATCCTCTCGGTTGAAATCTCGATGCTGACAATGTCCTTGAGCTTGAGAGTTCCTTTGATCGCACTAATCTGGGGCATAAGTGAGATTCGTTCAAATCAGGCTTAAACCTTTGTTCAATAAATATTCAAATAAGAAATCCAATAGCAAGCCGAGGAAGAAGGTGCCTTTCGCCAACCGTATTGTCGAAGCTTTGATTCTGATCACTGGACTGTATCTCTACACTCAGAATCCCGACTAAAACATCTGGCTACTCATTGGCTTCGGCTTGATTGGTGGGTACCTCTTGACTAGGCGAGAGCATGGCGGATGATGGTCGTAAGCCTGACAAGGTTGATCGAATCGTGGGAGGTGGAGTCATGATTACTGACTTGGGGCAATTCTTCAACGTCTACTTCACTCATCCCTTGCCCGCAGGATTTCCAGATTTGATAGCTGGATGGGTTCTGCCAGTGGTCATCTTCATTATTGGTGCTGGAGTATTCACTGGCAAGCTTACTATCCGCGCGTCTGTTTCTCCATCAGCGACTTCTTGAGCAGTTCCATCCACCTGTTTTCTCCCTCGATTCGGATCCCAGCACCTTCTGCAGATGCTTTGTTTTCCAGAGCCATGTGCGGTCTTCCGAAGTTGCAGTAAAAGCTTGCCGGCCCATCCCAAACTCTTCATCATTATCTAATCAGATTTTTCAGGCCCTGATCTTGGAAGCGCGTAGAGGCTTATCGAACGTGGCATACCTGCGCTCAAATCGGCCAGCAATCATGAAATCGCCGCTTGGAACTCTTCGACGGTCTTCACCAAGTGATAGCTGCCCCCGCCTGTCGCAGCGATGTCCTGCATGATCTTGGTAGAAACATCTGAAATCTCTAGAGAGTTCAATACTATCCCTGCGCTGCGAATCTTCTCAGCTACTGGGGTTGCACTTGGACCTTCCGGCGTCCCGTCGCTTATGAAATCTATCCGCTTCACCTTGCGAAGGGATTCGCTCACCGTCATGTAGGCGTACTCCAAGCCATCGACGAACCAGCTTCCACCCTTCGGTCCGAGGTCATCCAGTCTGTAAAGCTCGAGCGTAGGGGGCGTGGGGTAAAGCGGAACGATCACCTCATAGACCGTCTCGCCAGGAGTGCCTAGCAGCCTGAAGGCCACGATGCTAATACGCAGCGGCCGATCATAGTATGATACGGGCCACCTCTCGAAACAGAATGTTTTCAATCCTTCTCTTACGATATCAAAGCGTCGAGCTTTGGTGCCTCGAACCTTATGGTTCATGCTCCCGGAGGCATCAACAAGAAAGAGTCGGTCTTCGACGCCGATATCGGAGTCTCTCAACGCGGCGGAGGACTGCCGCTTCCTAAAGATTATTAAAGTCATCAAAGTGGCAGAAGGCATATGGCATTCAGGGGGGCACTGCAGGCACCACTGGCCCCCAATCCGGTCATCATGGCAAGCATGGGACACGCGGGGGTTGGAATCGGAGCGGAAGCCTACAGATGGGTACTCATGGATGTGGGTGCAGATCCAAAGGCTCCGACTGTTAGAGGGGAGAAGGAACAGCTCGAAGTACTAAGAAGGTACGGCAGTACGATTCTCAGGTTCGGCACCTCGATAAGAAGGGGAGAGACTCCTCTCGTTCCCAGGGCTCTGCTGGTTGATTTGGACCCGCGCTCCGCCAACTTGATCCTTCAATCTTATCCTGAACTTTTTGCCATGCGTGACAAGCATGCGCTCTACGGGCTTGGCGGTGCAGCGCGCAACTGGGCCGAGGGAAGAGTTCGGTTCAGGCAGGAGATAGAGAAGAAACAAGACATCATGAGCCGCATCACGGCCATCTCACCAGAACCGGTCAGGGGTTTCATCATTCCGTTTAGCATGGGAGGAGGAACGGGCGGTTCGTTCTCGTCCGAGTTCATGCGCTATGCGAAGACTGCCGAGGACTTCGGGGCATCCACTGTCGCCGGATTCGGAATCCTGCCCGAGTTTGGATGGGACCCAGTGATTCCAGGTCCAGCACACATAAGCATAGTCATGAATCTGGCCCACCAGATCAGGTATTGCGACACTCCAGTCCTTGTGGAGAACAAGGCGATGAGGATGCAGGCTGAGAGACTCAAGGAACTCTTCGCAAAGAGGGGTTCGATTGTTGACGAGCTACCGAAGCAGATTCAGGTCGGCTGGAAGGAGTACAGGAACGTCAATCTCATCGCAGCCCATGCGATCGCAGAATTCATGTCATCTTTCATCCGTGAGACAGAGTGGGACATGTCGAACTACAGGACTTGGCTCGCCGCTTCGAAACCAAAGTTCGTGGTACCATGGTTGATGCCGATCGCTCCTCAGGGTGCGCCGACTCTCAAGTCGCTCGAGGAGCAGCTCAAGCAAGGGAACGAGGGTGTTCTCTTCGACCTCGGCGAGGAGGATGGCCAAGTCAAGCCAGGGCCGAGAGATTCCGCCTGCGTGCTCGTGAAAATCAAGGGAACTCTGGGAGCTGAGGATAGGGAGTTTCTGAAGAAGATCGTGAAGGACAGGTTTGAGATTCAGGATAGCAGAATCATCTTCATCAGGGTACCTGCGTTGGATAACGAGGCGGCTTCTGCGATGGTGCTCCTGAACCTGAAGGCTGCCGGCCAAAGATTGCTACCCCTTATCAAGGAGGCAGAAGAGTCGTGGGATGCATACAAGGACGAGTACCAGAAGAGAGGACTCTCGACCGAAGAATTCAAGCAGGCCGTGCTTGATACGACTGGTCACATAGGGTAGGTACTCTATTGGACCTCTCGGAACTTGAGGTTATAGCGGCGCAACTGCTGGAAGAACAGAAGCGGCACAGACAGTTGATGGCCGAACTGACACGGATACGAAACGAGCTGAGAGAGAAACCTAGACGGGACGAGAAGGACAAGAAATTCCATACGCTCATAGGCGTGCATTGGGAGCAGCCACGGGAACTTGAAGAGAAGGCAAAGGTCCTAACTTTGGAGGATGAGCAGTTGATGAAATCTACGAGGGCTCTGACAGAGAAGATCGTCGAGGCGTTCTCCTCAGGCGCGCTGACAGTGCCCCTTGACCCTACTCAGGTGAAAGTTGCCGGCAATAGTCACTTCCGCTACCGCTCGAACGCCACCTTTCCAAAGTCCGTCCAGGCTCTTTCCGAGTTGCTCGGACTTCCGATTCCCTTGACCGTCGACGACGTCGTGATCGAGCCAGACCGGATCCAAGTGGCTGAGTCCGACCCATACTATGCGAAGGAGAAGATCGTCGAGGCCTTCGATAAGATCAGGAAAACTGTAGCGCTGAAGCTGGCCACGACAAAGACCTGGCCCTGAAGAAATCTAGCCGGCCGTCGGGCCAACCGACGTTCGCTCACCCGATGTAAGTGGGCTTTTCACCTTTCTTCTCCTCTCCTTCGAGCCCGGGGGCCTCTTGTGATTCTTGGCCTAGACTCTTCATCGTTCCGAGCTTCGAGGTGTCTAGGCTTATTCCAAGCCTCTTCTCGATGACCTTGAGCAGGGCGGTAGCAGCCTTTGGGTCGGGGAGGTCGCCCTTGGTCTCGCCAGAGAGGCAGACGGCTTTCATGCCTACTTTGACTGCCTCTCCGAGGATGAGGCCGTGCATCCAAGTGATCGAACCGGTCCCTGTCTTCCTTACGCCAAGTGAAGTATATTCATCGAGGTGCTTCGAACTTTCTGCGGAGGCAACGACTTGTGGGTCCTCTACTGCCGCACCCTTGATCAGGGCAGCCAGAATGATTATCTCCCTCGCCCTGTACTGCATTGCGAGTTTGACGATGAACTCTGACAGTTTGTACGCTCCCTCACCATCTACTGGCTGAGAATCTCCGGTGTAGATTACCAAATCCTCTTTCCCGGCGTAATACACTTGATGCCCCGTCAGCTCCGAGACGCCATTATCTCTGACCAGCACCTGCGGTGGGAGATAGGGACTGTAGACGTCAGCAACCCGAGACGCCTTCAGGAGCTCGATTACATGGTCTACAGCTATCTTTGCGACAAGTCCACTGTCTGGGAGACCGCAGATGAAGACGGGTCTTCTCGCCATTACCCTCTTCCTTTGCTTGAAAGAGTAGTCACGCATGTGTCTCTAGTCCCCGCTTCTGAAGCTGGGCTCCATGGCCGCGAACCTGGGTCGCACTTCTGGCTTGAAGACGAGTTGCCAAAAGGTTAAACTTTTCTTCCGAGGGATAGCTGAGAATTCATTGCCCCTCCCCGAGCTCCTTCAAGCCGTTGGCACGGGAGTCCTCCTGGGGCTTTCGATCGCCGCACCTCCTGGTCCGATTAACGCGACGATAGCCACACAGGTTGCCACCAGATCATGGTTCGCCGGATTCCTTGTGGGACTCGGTGCGCTGACGGCTGACGCCACATTCTTCCTCATCACCTTCTACGGTCTCACGAGAGCAATCGTGGGCAATGAGTCAGGGATCATTCTCTTCGCAGCTGGCGGCGTGATGATGCTGTTCATGTCATTCTCGACTTTCAAACACGCAAGGTCGAAGGCTGGAATGAAAACTGGTCGGCAAGCGCGTTTTCCCTACCTGATTGGGCTCTCGATTGGGCTGACTAACCCGTTCCAAATCGGGTGGTGGGTGACTGTGGGTCTGGGCGTGCTTGCCACGTTTGGGCTGAGAATCCTTGTTGGCTTCTTCGCAGGGATTTCATTATGGGTTCTCGCGTACACAACGTCTCTGGCCTGGGCGGTGTCGAAATACTACAGGCTGTACCCATACATAACCTACTCGTCTGCGATCGCTCTGGCAGCCTTCGGACTCTGGTTCCTACTTACGGCGTCCCTGAGGCTCGTCCAAGTCCTTCTCATGTTGTAGGAGGAACTTCTCCTGAAGAAATTCTACCGAGCCGGGCCTCTTCCTTCTAAGAAACTGTATTGCCTCCCTTATCGAGAGCCCTCTGTTCTCCGCGAGGAAGACGGCGAGCACAGTTCCCGTCCTCCCCTTTCCTGCCAAGCAGTGGACGTGGACTGCCCTCCCAGAACTTAGCTCACTCTTGATCAAAGCAACCGCCTCTTTCAGTTCATTGATGCTGGGGCCTAGGTGGTCGCTCATTGCAACGTGTACCCCCTTGATTCGATTCCTCTCGAGCCATTCCATCGGCAGGGGGTCCTCGGTCAAGGTGAGGATTGTTTTCACGCCACTCCTTGCCAACCATGCCACCTGTTTCTCGGATGAGGGCAGACTGGAAGCCGAGAGGACTCCGTCGTCAATCCATGTGAAGAATGCGGGCCGGTCGACGAAACCTGCGCGGAGCTTTCTGTAGATCCTTCCTGCTCGTCCCAATCCAGTTACCCCTACTGGCTGGTATTAAGGAGGTACGTAATTTCTCCCTCTCCAGCCGACTTCGTTGCCTCCAAGAACCTGTCTTGCAATCGCAAGCATCACAATGACACCTCCCAAGGTCGCAAGGAACGCGTATCTGTACCTTGGTGGCGTCGTCCCTGAAGCATCATAGCTCACAATTGCGACGGGAGCAGACAGGGACACCGCCGCTATCAGAAGTTCGGTCGAGGGCTCACCGATCATGAGGCTGACCAGAAGAAATGCCGCAGGGAAGAGTAGGAGCAAGAGCCCCACGAACGCGATGACCAGTTTCGACCATCTGGCCCTCTTCAAGGGGTTTGTGACGACGCGTCTCAGCGAGTTCCATAACCCCTGTTCCCCCGTGAATAACCCGATCACCGCGTATTCTCTCCCGATAAGCAATCTGTACGGAATCCCGTGCGCCTTGAGGTTCATGCCAATCTCCTTGTCCTCTACAAGCTCACCTTTGACAGCCTCGTGACCTCCAATCTCAATGTATGCGCTTCTCTTGATCAATAGGAAACCGCCGATCACGAGTCCGATTTTTTCGGATGGGTCGTTGACCTTTCTCAGCGGATACGCAAGTCTAATGAGCGATGTAAGGGTCGGGCCTACCGCCCTAGCTAGGAATCCGGAGTATTCGGCGAGGGTGACCAACGAGAGAGCGTCCAATCCCCGCTTCCTTGCGTACTCGAGTGAAGAGGCGACGGCTGATCTCTCCAGCCGGGTATCCGAATCGACAAAGAGGATCCAGTCGTGGTGAGATTGCTCGAAGCCCTGATGGCACGCCCAGTTCTTTCCTACCCACCCCGATGGGAGCTCCCTCCCCCGTACGAGCTCTATCCTGGAATCCTTGCGTTGAATGTCCTGAGTTATCTGACTCGTCCTGTCAGTAGAGCGGTCATCCACCACGATGACTTCAAGTCCCGTCTCGCTCTGACTCAGCACAGACTCGATGGTCGATGCAATCCTCCTCTCCTCGTTTCGAGCGGGGATAATGACGCTTATGGTGTGCTCACCCGTCGCCTCCGCAGGCTCGAGCTTGTACTTCTTGTAAGAACTCACCTCCCGAAAGTTCACGGCAAGAAGGAGGAGCCAGCCTACGCAAATGATAATGTCAAGTGACTGAAAGAAGAATTGTAGCGCTTCTTGCATCGGCTTGAGAGCGCCTATAGTACTTCCAACTTTCCGTAGCGCCCCACATTGAGCTGCCTCTCGCCGCGGAATGTATTGATGTACCCGTTCGTGATTCGAACCTTCGCTCCCTTCCTGACTGTGTCAATCTGATCGTCCCAGAGGGACAGCTTGATTGAACCCGATTCATCCGTAAGCGTAGCATCTGCCACCCGTGCTTGGTCACCGGTTCGCAGCGATACCTCACGGGGAGCGGAAACGTCCGTGACCTCTCCTTCAGCGTCAACCCTCCTCATCCCGTCCCTTAGATCCTTGATGTTCAATCTGAACTCATCCGAGTTCGAGCTGGAGTATTTAACGTTAGAGATTCGACGAGTTATCTCAGTTGCCTCCGTTGGCGAGATTAGAACCATTTAAATCGAGAAACAAGGTCGGACGAGTCTGGATTGCAACCCGGGGAGTCAGACCTGCTCTCCATCCTCGTCACTGCTATTGTTCCGTTCGCTG
>JACPTA010000104.1:0-24748 GCA_016193005.1 Nitrososphaerota archaeon
ACCTGCGAGGCAGCGAGCCACTTCGCTGTGTGAGAGCTTGACGGATTCGCTCTGACGTCCTGACCAGGCTAGACGACCGGCCCTAGACCGGGACGTTCCCACATGTTATTATAAGCTCGTCGAAAAAGTTGGCCAGAGGCTGGACTCAGGGTATACCCAGAACATCAGATGGAGTAGCACATGGGCGATTAAATCTCGATTTCACGTTGTGGGTTAATGAAGAGGAGAGAGGGCCCGCCTAATCGAGGGAGCCCATATGCAAACGCCTACACACCGAAAGACTACAACTCCTGGCGTCAAGTCGCTGGGTACTTTGATGGGGATGGGGCAGTTTACGTATCAATCAAGAAATTTGTTCTGAAGATCCGGCTATGTTTCTATGATGTGTGGAGGCCCCAACTTGAGGCAATCAGAGATTTCATGATATCGAAGGGCGTGAAGACGCGCCGTTTGGCGGTCCAACGCAGGAAACTTGGCGAAGTGTCGTATCTTACAATAGGCGACCCGGTCTATATTCAGGCTGTTATCCGGAAGATCCTCCCCTTCTCCTGCAAGAAAAGAGGAGACTTGCTTGTTGCTCTGGAGTACCTTGATAACAAGGTGACAGCCGACGAGGCCATTCAGAAACTCAATGAACTCATCAAAGATAACCGTAGGAGTGGGTATGTTCGCAAAGCTAGAATTCCATACACTCGGTCTGAAGGCATTCTCGAAGGACGACGCTTCGGGGCGGCGGCAGGCGCGAGGGCCGTCATGGTCAGGGTGCCTGATTCGGTTCAGGAAGAGATTCGAATCGACCGAAGGGAGCACAGGAGTTCATTGCGGGAACTTCATTTGAAAATACGGTTATACAGTGCACGTTATTAGAAGAATCCTGAGGAACTGAACACGGGCCCACTGTGCGCACCGCGAGCCATTCGGCTAATAAGCAATAGGAGGGCAACCTAGTGCGAGACTTGCCCGATGCAAGACCGGGAACCTCGCTTGTTTGCTCAGTTAGCGAGAGAGATTCTTGACTCGAGAGGGAACCGGCCCGTTCTGTAACCTCCTCTAGCTGAGGTTAATTATGCTTCTTGGAGAGAGGTCACTTCTTGAGGCCGACAGAACGGTTCTTCAGCCGCAGGTCGGAGGCTCTACATTTTCTGCATCGCGTGGCTGCCAAGGCATTCCTCGCGCCGCAGTGCAGGCAGACCTTGAGGAAAAGTCTCCTCTTCTGCGCAATCTGCTTTTTTGTCACATCTGCGATCGGCATCGTTCTTACCCTGGAATCATCTTTGAGGCCCCTAACTCTTCTTTATTGACTTTTCGACCAAACGCGGAATTTCAGCGGGAGTCATCGCTACGTGAACTCCTGCCGCCTTGAGGGCGGAAATCTTGGACTCTGCAGTTCCGAAGTTGCCGTATATGATGGCTCCCGCATGACCCATCTTCTTCTCCTTCGGAGCCGCTCTTCCCGCGATGTAGGCGAAGACCTTCTTGCCGAAGCCGCTCTGGGTGATATGCTTGGCGAGCATCTCCTCCACATCGCCGCCTATCTCACCAACCATGACTACGCCATCCACGTCATCTCTCTCGCTCGCCCAGTCGAAGCACTCGATCATCGTGGTACAATTTACTGGGTCTCCCCCTATTCCCAGCGCGATGGCTTGACCGTAACCGCTGACCGAGAGTTGATTGGCGACCTCGTACATCAGGGTCCCGCTCCTTGAGAACAGCGCGAGGCTCCCAGGCCTGAACGAGGTCCCTGGCATGATTCCAAGCTTGACCTTCCGAGAAGGTAGAATCACTCCCGGCGTGTTCGGGCCTACCACATGCGCTCCGTGCTTAGTGGCCAGTGAGAGCACCTTAAGTGTGTCACGGATAGGGACGTGTTCGGTTATAGCAACAAGAAACCTCACTCCAGCCATTATGTCCTCTTCCACAGCCTGATAGAGGGATGGGGCAGGAACGAAGAGTATCGAGGTAGTGGACCCTGTCTTGCTCACGGCTTCCTTTATCGTGTCATAGACTGGGACTCCTTCGACGCTTTGACCACCCTTGCCCGGTGTTACCCCCGCTGCAATCCTCGTACCGTACTGGAGCATCAACTTTGTGTGAAGACTGCCATATCTTCCGGTGATGCCACGGACAATCACTGATGTCGATTCTGTCATGTCAACGCCAAAAACTTCCACGCTTTACGCCCTCGCTGGCTCATTTAGCCGAAAATTTCTGCTTTTCCGGTAATCTATACAAGTCGGTGTATCGAGTTGAGCGTCCAGCCGAGCAGCATACTAGCTCGAATCTAGGCGAATACATCGGGTTGAGGCGGTCGTCCTAGAATACCGCGTTACGGGCATAACGAACGATGAAAATGAATAGACGGTAATCGACCAATCTCCTCGAGGTTCCTTCACGCTATGCGGCGTCGCTCACTTCGTTGAACCTCCGAGGAAGGCTTCAATTTGTAGGCGATTAAATTGACGTACGCGATTAGCTTTAGACAAATATTGGAGAAAACCGGTGAGTTCGACCTAGTATCAGACACTCGACACCGAACGCGCGACACTGGGACGGGACAGTTTATCCCGGGGCCGAGAAGTTGGATGAAGCTTCTCACAGACGCGAGAGTGAGGTCGTGGATGAAGAGTTATTCTAGCTATAACGTGCGAAGTACTAAGGGCTACTCGTTAGAAGCTTTTCTGAAGAATGCGAATCTGACAGTCGATGAGCTCTTTAACATGGTGGACGACGAAATAAGAAGAGCAGTCACTGCTGTTGTTCAAACTTACGTGAATAAGGACAGACCGTCGGTTGCCCGAAATATTCTGTATGCCGTGAAGGCTCTCTTCTTGTTCCACGATCGTGACCTCACGTTCAAGCACTTCAGAGGACTGAGGAAAGGGAAGAGAATCCGGTATGAATTAATTCCGACACCCGTTGATGTCTACCAGATGGCTGAAGTCGCGGGAAGAATGAGTTCAAAGAACAAGGCGATAATCTTGTGTCTCTTCCAGAGTGGAGTACGCAACAACTGCATAACTCACTGGACATATGGCATGGTGAAGGATTATCTGTATCCTCATCTCAAGCTTCCCGTTAATCTGAAAATAACTTCTCAGATTGACACCAAGCTCTCCGGGTACGGTTTGGGTTTTTATTACACGTTCCTAGGAAGGCAGGCTGCGGAATCTCTTAAGGAGTACATTGAATTCAGGAAAGCCGAGGGATGGACTACGCGGAGTTCGGACCTCATCTTCGTGACCGACGGACAGGCAAATTACGTGAAGGGAAAGCCTATCACCATACAACACGTTGAGGCAATGATGAAAAGAGTCGCTTCGAGGTCGGGTATTGACCAACAATTTGGCCTCACTGCCTGAGAAAGAGCTTTCGTAAAGTTCTCAATAACGCGCCAATAGACGAAGACACGAAGACGGCCCTGATGGGTCACTGTCTTCCCGGTAGTCGAGGAAACTATTTCGACTACCATGACATCAGTGAAGTGGCCAGAAAATACATGCAAGCAGATTTCTCAAGAAATACTGGGAGTCAGCTTGATGCGCTGAGACAGCAGATGGAGCGAATGGGGCATCGCCTCGATATGAAGATAGCCAGGTTAGAGAAGCTGCTAGGACAAATTCGCAAGAATTACGATAATAAGGGCTAGTGAAAGAGGACACCGAATTCATCGCGCTGCTGATGCAGCCAAGTCTGATGGAAATCCCCAGAAATCAGACGGGTCCAATTAGTAGCATTGGAGGTTCATCCTTCTCAGGTAGCTTCAATCTCCCCTCACCACCGCTTCCACGGCCTCTGGCGCGCTGCGGTACAACTTGACCGGCGTCCCCTGCAGGATCATCTTCGCCTCATGTTCCCCGGCCCCGCTCAATCGTGCGTAGATCGGCTGCATACCGCCTTCAGCGAGGACTGCCCTCAGTCCTTCAGCTACGTCGGTAGTTCTCGTTATCCCGCCGAATATGTTCACGAGAACCCGCTTTGCGTTCGGCAGCATCCTAACTAGCCTCAGAGCGGCCTCGACTCTGTCCCTTTGAGAGCCACCTCCGAGGTCGAGGAAACATGCGGGTTTGCCTCCGGTGTCGGCGACCAAGTCTAGTGTCGACAGGACCAGTCCCGCTCCGTTGCCCACGACCGCGACGTCCCCCTCCAACCTCACGAACGCGAACCCCTGTTTGGCTGCCTCACCCTCGAGGGGATCTTCGGGCTCTAGCAGTGAGAACTCAGGGTGCCTGAAGAGCGCGTTATCGTCCAGAATTATCTTTGAATCCAGCGCCACCATCTCGCCACTCTCCTTGATCGCGAGCGGGTTTATTTCAGCAAGCTCACACTCCTCCTCCCTGGCCAGTCTCTCGAGGTTCAGCAGCGTCTTGAGGAATTCATCCTTCGTCCTACCAGAAAGAGATAGTTTGCCAGCCACATCCGCTGCAAGAGAGTCGTTGAGACCTTCGATGGGGATTGGTTCCATAACCCTTCCAGAGAGCGACTCGACATCGATCCCACCAGCCCGTGAGGCGATCGTCACAAAGCTTCTTCTTCCTCTATCCAGAGTGACGGAGAGATACATCTCCTCCTCGTGGCGTGAGGACTCCTCGAGCAAGAGAGCGCTCGGTCTCTCTCCCCCGATTCTCAAAGCCATGATCCTTTCGGCCTCCTTTCTTGCTTGAGAAACGTTCGAGACAGTTACCACCCCTCCGGCCTTGCCCCTTCCGCCCGCGAGAACCTGGGCCTTCAACACGACTGGATTCGGCAGCTCTCCAAACGCGGCGACCGCGTCGTCGATGCTTTTTGCCAAAATCGAACGAGGCACATGGATGCCGTACTTCTTGAAGAGCTCTTTACCCTGATACTCGAACAGTCTCACGTCTGGCCCGATTTCTGTTTAGGCGATAAAGTTAGCGAAACCTCCCGGGAGGGGCCGAGCATCGACGAATCGTCCACTAAACATAAATATCGAAAAGGGTAAACAGAGCGACAAGAATCGCAATGAGCGCATCCAAAGAGAGCAATACAATCTTTGTCGGAAAGAAACCCTTGACGAATTATGTACTCGCGTGTCTCACCCTGTTCCAGAACGGCACGTCAGGTATCACCGTAAAGGCACGTGGGAGGGCAATCTCGAAGGCCGTCGACGTAGCACAAATTCTGACGAAGCGCTTCGCGTCTGAAATAGCTGTCGGCAAGATAAACATCGACACAGAGCAGATGAAGAGCACTGAGACCGGCGCAATGAACAATGTTAGCTCGATAGAGATTCACCTGGGCAAGTAGACTAAACTCGGCCAACCGTTAGCACCCCAAAACCGATTTCGTTCTATCATCTTTTTCGATTTTTTCGCCGATAATCTTATATTAGATGCATTTTTTCATTGACCGGCTGTTGCCAGTCAAGATACCCATCTGCACATTCGATGCAAGGACAGGTATCCTCTGCTCGAAGTGCCAGAGCAAGCTTTCGAGTGGGCAGATAAGCGACGCAGACATCCATGTGTCCAGGGCATTGGTAAAGCTCGCCGAGAAGGCAAGCGACATCAACAGGACAACCCTGTTGAGGAGTTTCCAGGTGGACGGGAACTTCGTCCTCGAAGTCGAGCAGGCGGACGCGGCACTCTTCAGGTCGAAGCCTGAAATCAAGACCAGTCTGGAGGAGATGCTAAAGGGAAAAGTTTGGATTATGGGGATGTCGAACTCTGACAGGAGGTTCCTCGAAGACCTGTTCTACCCCATTCGAATTCTCACGGTCAACACCGTTTGGCTTCCCGACGGCAGCAAACTCACCAAGGCGATAATCCCTGGAAGAAGAGTGGAAAGGTTGCTGGGGGAGATCGAAGCGCTAAAGTCAATCGTGAAGAGCGTGAGGGGGATCGAGCTCATGATTGAGTTTGAGCGAGAAGCGACACTAAGGCTGTAATCTCTCCGGGTCCCTCGGAAAGAGAGCCGCTTCCTTCACGCTACCAAGACCTAGGAACATGGCGGTGAACCTTTCGATCCCAAAAGAGAATCCGCCGTGGGGAGGAACTCCGTACATGAATGCGTCAGTGAACCATCTGATTCCCTCGGAATCCACTCCCTTCTCTTTGACCTGCTCCACCAAGTTCGAGTATCTGTGCTCCCTCTGCCCTCCGGAAGAGAGCTCAACCCCCTTGTAGAGGAGATCGACCGAGCGAGCGAACTGAGGCTGCTCGTCGACTCTCATTACGTAGAATGGCTTCACTTTCCAGGGAAACCTGTTCACGAAGAAGAAGTCGGAGTCGAATTTCTCCATCACATACTCGGCCAACAACTTTTCCGACTCCCTGTCCAGGTCCTCCCCTCTCGCAAGCGCGTGTCCCCGCTTCTCGAGTATCTCGTAAATCTCGGGGAATGTCAGTTCTGGGAAAGGAGTCTTCGGCAACTTCGCCATAAGATTGAGGAGCTCCAGCTCCCCCTTGCACTTGGAGTTGACCTCCCTTATCCCAGCCAGAACCATCTCCTCTTCGACCCTCATCGTATCTCTCTCGTCGGTGATGAAAGAGAGCTCCGGTGCAATCGTCCTGTGTTCACTGATATGGCGAGGGGTGTGTGATAGCTCGGCCCTCCAGCTCGGGCCCATGTCGTAGATCCTCCCCAGCCCTCCCGCTATCGCGAGCTGTCGGTGGAGCTGCGGATCTTGACGCAGAAACGCCTCCTTGCCGTAGAAGTCAATCTTGAAGACTTCGGCGCCACCTTCCGAAATACCCCCGATTATGCTCGGCGTGAAGACTCTGATGAACCCGCTGCTACGGAGAGAACTCTCGAATCCAGAGACTAACGCATCTTCGATTCTGAAGACCGCTGCGACCTCTGGTCGTCTCAGGTCCAAGCTCCTCCAGGAGAGGCGTGTGTCAAGACTTGCCTCTGTTAGACCTCTCGGGTCGAGCGGAAGGGGAACCGCCGATGCGCTCCTCAGCATGACTGACTCGGGAATTATCTCGAAACCGTTCCTTGCGATCTTGCTCTCTTTGACAACGCCCATCGCAGTGATGATGTCCTCCTGATGGAGCGACGTGACAAGGTCGACAACCTCTCCCGCGACGCTCTTTTTTGGAACGGTCACCTGGATGATCCCGTTCGAACTTCTGAGAAGCACGAAACTTATTCCTCCGAGCAGCCGGACGTCGTGGACCCAGCCTGATACCGTGACTCTTTGCCCCACCCTCTTCGGCAGCTCTTCAATGGAGAGAAGCTCTTCCAAATCTCTCCTGCTTCCATGGGTGGTGGTTTAAGAAGATTGAAATCAACAGCCCAACCGATTCTGACAAATTAGATCGCTCCAATTTGAGTGGTGATTATGACAGCCTAGAAGCTTGACGTATCGATCTTGAGTGAAAACGGAAAAGAGAGTTCCGTTGGTCTTTGGCTCATGTGTGGATCTAGACGACCGAGGTCCGAGCGGAGAAAAAAACAATGAATCCCCTTCCAGAGAAGCTCAAGAAAATCAAGCCGTTGACTGTACCGGAGAGAGGAGTTTGGTTTGATGCGGAGGGCACTCTGCAATCTCGGCAACCCCCTAACAGCAGTTTTGGCATATCAACTTATCAAGAATGTCTCGAGCCTCTGGTAGCGTACCGAATCGGTGTCGAGCGAGATGGCATCCCTTGCAAAATCAGCTCCCGAGTCAGGCCGCCCCATCCGCCAATTCACGAAGAACCCTGGAGCGAGTACTCAACATTGATTTCTGGCGCAGAGAATGTAGCCAAGGAAACAAAGCTAATCCAAGATTATGTTAGAAATCCGAAGAAACTGGCACAAATAGACCGATTTAGACAAATTCTCATGCAGCCCAGAGTGAAACTAGATATTAGGATTATTAGCGCTCGTCAAATTCCGGGTCTATCGTCGTCCGAGAAAACGCGACCGAAATTCGAGCGGTAACACCCTTCCTCGATGTAACTGGAATGGGTTTGCGGAAATGGACGTCCTGAATCCATCTATAGCGCTTTGAAACTCTCGCTCCAATTCCCATAAGCACGAAGCATGTCGAGAGAGACGCTCGGTCTTCTGCTTCGCAGCGTCTCTTTGAAATCCTCCATGGTGATAGATCGTGGTTGACTCGACTTGTCGAGAGCGAGACCATTCTCGAAAAGTTCTCCGACCACGCGAAGTTGCACTGACTGGCATACGTCACGAATATCGCTTGCGGAATAACCTTCCATTAGACGGGCAAGTCCATCTGCATGAACACTTTCTTCTAACCTGAGAGGTGCGGTGTATGCTCGAAGAAGCGCGATCGCGGCATCGAAGTTGGGAAGGGGCACATAAATTCGTTTTTGGAATCTGCGCAAGAATGGCATATCGAGGGCCCAAGGCTTGTTCGTTGCCCCTATCAGGTAGAGATGGAGATTTTTCCCTTTGTCCGAGATTCCATCTATCTCTCGCAAGAACTGGTCTCGAGCACGGACTTCGCCACCGACTTCTTGGTTCCTACTCCCGAGTAACGAATCGATCTCGTCAATGAAAATGACAACAGGCCTATTTTCTGATAGCATTTTCCTTGCGCTTGCGAATAGTTTAGCCACATTCTTCTCTGCCTCACCAAGCCACTTCGACATTATTGAAGTCGCATCTATTGATATGAAATATCCATCAATTTCTGCTGCCGTTGCTGCAGCTAACATCGTTTTCCCACATCCAGGTGGTCCATAGAACATGATCCCGCGTGCCCAGCCCAGAGGGAAAAGGTCAGGCCTCTGGAAGGGGAAGACTAATGATTCTCGTATTGCCCTCTTCGCATCATCTAAACCAATCACATCGTCCCAAGTTACGTTGGGCTTCTCCCTGACGACCAATTCGGAGAAGGAAGCCTTCAGCTGCTGCACCATCTGTGGAGCCTTGGTCTCGGGTCCACTCCCGTTCTCGTTAGCGCTGCCATTGCCGCCTGCAGTTATCTGCGGGAATTCTTCTGACTGCTTGTGTTGAGGAACCAATCCGTGGGCCTGCTGAATCGCCTTGACCCGCTCCTGGTACGCCATCGCCCTGTCAAGGTAGTGCCTGTTCAGCTTGTAGTCAGGGTAGAGGTGGACGAGTTTGATCAAGGCCGAGATGGCTCTCTGGTACATCTGCACGGCCATCCCATGGGCTCCCTGCGAGTCCATCCTGATGGCCTCCGCGGCGTACTTCCTCGCATCTTCTTCCAGTTCTCTCGCGGCTACTACACTCACGCTGGCTTCTCACCACTCTGGGGCTTGACCTTCCCGTTCGCCATGAGCTTGAGCATGGAGTTCTCGACCTCGTCGGCCGGGATGCCCAAGGCTGTGGCGGCCGAGGCGACGTTCACTGCTCCGTTGTTCGCCTGCGCGTACTTGAACACCTCTTCCTCGGCTCTTGACCCTCCCGGAGAAGAGAATACGACTCCAAGGATGCTGTTCTCCTCCGCATCCTCTGCGGTCGCCAACAAGGATGCTCCCGCGGTCGCGCGAGCAATCTCCTCTTCGAACCTTGCAGGCGCCATCTGAAGATCGCGCTTTACGTGCTCGGCCTGCTCTTCGGCGTATTTCCTAGCTTCCTCAATTAACTCTTCCGAAGTGTCAGTATTGACATTTATCGAAAGTGTCGGGTTGAGCTGACCCATCTCTGCCATGGTCTCTGTGAGCGTGCTGTTGATTTCCTGGGACGCGACGTCCATCGCGGGCACGAGTCCCTGAATCGTCTTGCTGACCAATCTCATGACCTTGAATGCGCTGTTCATGTGGGCTATTGCGTCGCCGATATCAGTGATGCTCTGGAGCCTGAGTGTTACCTGCATGAGGGCCAATTGGCTCCCTTCGACGACTTTGGCCACCTTTCGGAGCTCGGTGTGCTCATTGGCGTAGACCGTCGCCTTTGCGCTATCCTTGTCTTGCAGAGCCTTGACGGTATGTTCGAACAGTCTCTGTCTCCGCTCTGAGAGCCTGAGCTTGACGTGGTCAAGTTCCTTTAGATGGAAATCGATCTCCCTCATAGCGACAGAGATCTTCGACCTGTAGTTCTCCTCCTTGTTCCCTCTGAAGAGTTTGAGAGGGCTAATGGAGGTCACGATAATCTCCCCTGGGCAAACGATGCCACTTGGGCGCTCTTTGAGTAATCACCAGCTTAGTCAAAAATACAACACAAGAAACTGAAGACGACACATCGTCCAGAAAAACAGTGGAGGAGGGGCTACCTCGGGGCATCTTCCCTCGCCTCGCGAGAGAGCTCTCCTCGGGCCTTCCTCGTCTTACGAGGAAGCTTCCGTTGTGCCTTCGACAGATGGGAGACCTGATGGAATGTCTGGGAACTTCTCCTTCATCCTCTGTTCCGCAACTGCAGCTGCCTCTGCGAGCACCTTCTCCGCGTCCTCGTTCGCCGCTTCGAAGTTGAGCGAGTATCCTCCTACTTGACCTGCATCCACAAGGATGCTGCTCAGGAGGCTTGAGATCTCTCCGATCTCTCCTTCTGCCTCCGGAAGTACTCCCATTAGGCCCTGCCTGACGCTGCGTATCACCGACATTGCTGGAGTGAGTGTGACGACGATGTCGCCGAGCTCTGTGATGGTGTTCAGTCTCAATGTTATCTGTTCGAGGGCAAGCTTTGCCTGGGTGACCATCTTGTTCATCTTCCTTATCTCCGCAAGTTCGTTTGCGTAGACGGAAGCGTGTTGCGAGTCATGCTTTTGGATCGATGCAACAATCTTGTTGAAGATCTGCGCGTCTCTCTCCCTCAGCTTGGCGACGGTCGCGTCCAGTTTGGCTACCTGCACCTGAATCTGTCTCGTTGCTAGGTCCAGCCTCGGCTTGAGTGGACCTGGGGACCTCACTGATTCCCTTACCTTGTTCGTGAAGCTCTGGTTGTTCCGCTTATCCCACCTGTTGGTGAATTGGGACATATTTGACTACCTGGTACACTACTGATGACCCGCTTTTTTATGCAGACTGTCACGGAATCATCCGTCGCTGCGGTGACGCGGGTGTCAGTGACAAGTGAGTTCGTTGGTACTCAGTGACGTATCGGACCTAGCCTCAGGGCTGCAGGGTTTTGGGCTGACCGACTACGAGTCCAGAGTGTATATCGCGCTGCTCGAGAGCGGACCATCGACTGCGAATCAGCTTCAATATTCCTCCAGCGTCCCGCGGACGAAGGTTTACGCAATCGCGATGCAGCTCGCGAAGAAGGGCGTCATCACGGTAATCGAGGGGAAGCCTCTCAGGTTTCAAGCAGCGGCACCTGAAATCTTCCAATCTGCCATCCTCGATGGGGAGAAGAAGGTAAAGACCCAGAAGAGAGTGCTCGGCTCACTCAAGAGGATGATGGAGAAGAACATTCTTCCGCACGATGTAATCGACGAGAGGTACCTCTCTCTCGGGTCCCAAAGCATTCTCACGAAGCTCAAGGAGTCGCTCCTCAAGACCCAGAATGATGTACGATGCATCGTCGATGGCTGGGGACTGCACCTGATTCAGGAATGCTCTGAAGAGATTGAGACAATCTCCAAACAGGATGTCGACATAATGATACTGGCCGCGTTCCCCCCATCTCCGGTAGATTTCCAGTTCTCATCCTCCAGGATGAAGGTCAGATATGGACGACACATCGAAGGGCGGAGTGTTTTCATCTTTGATAATGCAGAGACCGTGCTGGTGAACAGCAAGACCGGGAGGGGTTACATCTTCCTTCTTGACGAGCTGAGGGCGATCCTAGGCGATACGATCTTCTCGGAATACTGGAAGTCTTCAACGAGCAGGAGGACCCTGGGAGTCTTGTCATCCATAGTCGAAGAAGACTTGCCGCCGCTGTTTGATTCGACCACACTGAATAGATTCTTCGTCGAAGCGGTTTCAAAGTCCGTAAATGATGACAAGCTACTAGGGGCGATAGGGGCCGAATTCCTCAGCGCTGTTGAGGAGAAAGTTGTCCCCCGACTGAAGAGCGAAAGCTTCGAAAATTCAGTGAGACTCATCGCCGCTCTGATGGAACACGAGGTCGGGGAGGGAGCGACTGCCGAGTTCGATGCCCTCACGAAGATCCTAAGGATCGAGTTCCCAGACACAGAGGACAGGATTCCCTGTTCAGTTTGGTTCTTCGCTCTCACGGGGCTCCTCGCCAAGACGGGTGCACCGAACGAGGTGCTCCAGAACACGACGTTTCCAGGAGCAAAGAGCAGGGTGATACAGACAAAGATCTTTTCTCCCGGTTAGCCCGCGATAGGTGCATCCGGCGTGAGGAAGGAGGTTCATTTCGGGTGAGGCTGTTCCTAAGGTATTGAACGGGTTGTAACTGGCGAAGAATTTTAAAATCGTTCAGTCTTGTGCCCTGTGGCATTGAGTAATCGTGACTTTCTCCCTTGGATGGGTCCAGAGGATTCCCGCTTCACCACTCGAACTGTTTGCCCCGCCAGCCTTGCGCGAGGCGCGAGCACAGGGGTTCCAACTCGAAGAGTGACTATCACAGTCCATGGACGGGCAATCTCGGGATGCCGAGCCGGAAAAGGATGTGAATAGAGTACTTAAGCACCACGGCACTAATTCACCGATTCAAACCGATGGTCTCCTGCCACCATGACCGCAAAATCGACCAAGCCTAGCGCAAGTACGAGCGACGAGAAAGGCTTACCTCCGAATTACGATTGGGCCTATCTCGAGGCCAAAGTTAGGAAGTTCAGCCGGGACGTCAAGACAACTGAAGTGATCAGAGCTTTCCTTCGCAGCAAGAAGAAGATTGGGTACGTGGAGGGGCCTCCCACGCTCAACGGCGTGCCCCACATAGGACACATTCGTGGAAGAATAATGAAAGACCTCTGGTACCGTTCCAACACGCTCCTTGGAAGAAACATCGTCTTCAGAGGAGGCTGGGACTGTCAGGGACTACCAGTCGAGCTGCAGGCCGAGAAGGAACTCGGCCTATCGGGGAACAAGTGGGAAGACCTCAAGCAACTGGGCGAGGAGAGGCTCGTCGAGGCTTGCAAGAGGCTCCTCACCAAGTACGAGAAGGCCTGGGTGGAATCTGACGATCAGCTGGGACTACTGATAGATCACGAAGAGGCCTACATGACGTACAAAGATCAATACATTGAGAGGGAGTGGAGGTACCTCGAAAGGGCATGGAACAGGAGCATCCTCGGTGAGGGGTTCAAAGTCGTTCCTTACTGCCCAAGCTGCATGACCTCACTCAGCCACGCAGAAGCCGTTCTCGGCTATGAAACGTTGGAAGATCCGAGCCTCTACTATAAGGTGAAGACAGACGACGGTGTTTACCTTGTGATCTGGACGACCATGCCGTTCACGGTGGTGACAGACGAGCTGGTCGCAGTGAAGCCAGATGCGGACTACAACTACGTGAAGGTGGGGGAGGAGACCTGGATAGTCGGCTCGGACCGTATGGCTGAACTCGAGAAGTTGATTTCGGTGAAGTTTGGCGAGGTCCTCAAGAGGGTGAGTGGCTCACAGCTGGAAGGGCTCAAGTACGAGCATCCGCTGCTGGATCTCATCCCTGGCCTGGCCCGACTCAAACTAGAGAATCCAATCCACAGGGTCGTTGCCGAGGAGTTCGTAGACACCAGTACGGGCACGGGGATAGTCCACCTCTCTCCCGCGAACGGCGAAGAGGATTTCCAGGTCGCCACAAGACTTGGGATCCCTGTCTTCGCCCCGATAGATGACCGGGTCATCTTCACCGACGAGGCAGGTAAGTTCGCGGGAGTTTTTGCAAGAGACGCGGATAGCGTGGTCTCTCAGATCCTTCGCGAGAGAGGTTCACTTGTCTTTGAGGGAAAACTAAATCACGAATACCCCACATGCTGGAGGTCAGGTCACAGGCTCGTATGGGTGGCGAGGCGGGAGTACTTCTACTGGATTGACAAGATAAAGGCTGACCTGGTGAAGGCGTCGCGCGCGGTAGAATGTTACTTCGACCAGCCAAAGAACAGGTTCCTTGAGTTCATCAAGCAGTCACCTCCGTGGTGCATCTCGAGGGAGAGGGTGTGGGGGACGCCTCTTCCCATCTGGGTCTGCAGCGCGTGCAAGGAGAAGATCCCTGCATTCTCTAGGAGCGCGATACACAAGCTGGCTGAAGACCTCCCGGACGGGCCGAACTTCGAATTGCACAGGCCATGGATCGACAGGGTAGTTCTCAAGTGTCCCAGGTGTGGCAACAAGGCCTACAGAGAACCCTTCGTCCTCGACACGTGGCACAACAGCGGCTCCGCACCGTACGCCTCGATGACCGATGAGGAGTACAGGGACCTGTTCCCAGTGGAGTACCTCACCGAGGGGATAGACCAGACGCGGGGCTGGGCGTACACGCTGCTCGTGCTCAACGTCATCCTCCAAGCGAAGCCCGTCGCACCGTACAAGTCGTTCCTGTTCATGGGTCTCGTCCTAGACGAAAAGGGCAGGAAGATGAGCAAGAGTCTCGGGAACGTAGTAGATGCCCTCGTCATGCTCAAGGAAGGCTCCGTCGACCTTCTGAGATTCTACCTCATGTGGAAGAGCTCCCCCGTTGACGCGCTCAGCCTGGATGTCAAGGAATTGTCGGGAAGGCCGTATCAGGTCCTCAACACTCTCTACCATCTGCACGTCTATCTCCACCAGAATGCGCAGCTTGATGGATACGACCCCCGTGTGCACGGCCTACCCTGGGCGAGGCGTAACCGCGTTCTCACGATAGTCGAGAACTGGCTTCTCTCCAATCTGCAGCGGACAGTAAAGGGAACACTTGACGCCTTCAAGAGTGCCAGGTACAACGAAGCCTGCAAACTCATCGAGCAGATGGTCGTGGAGACTTTCAGTCAGAACTACGTCAGAATGGTGAGGAACGAGCTCTGGAACGACAGCGACGAAGAGAAGAGACGGAGACTTGGGATATACGCAGTGATGGGCCACGTTCTGAAGACCCTCGACCTCATCCTTCATCCTGTGTCGCCGTACATGACGGAGTTCCTTTACCAGGAGGTGTTCAACTCGCGGAGCAGATGGCTCACACCTCTTCTGGTGGAAAGACTGCCAAGGCTGAACCTCCCCGCCCGAGCGAGGAAGGATGAAGAGCTAGTTGACCTGATCCTGGCGATAGAGAGCGCCTGCAACTCGGCCAGGATGAAGGCGAAGCTGAAGAGGAGGTGGCCACTAAGAACGCTCCACGTTCTCGTACCTCAGGAGCGCGTGGCTAGCCTGAAGCGCGCTGGAGGCCTAGTCTCAACACTCTGCAACGTCAAGGATGTGAAATACACCGCGAGGGTTGCTTCTCTGCCGGTCTCACTATCGCTCTCGCCGAACAGCTCCCAAATCGGTTCCGTCTTCAAGGAGAGGACCGGAAAGGTTCTCAAACTCTTGAAGCCAAAGGAGGGCTCCGAGGCTTGGCGGGTCCTCAGCGAAGGAAGACCTGTGAGGTTGGTCGTGGATGGGGCGAAGGAAGAGATCCCTCTGTCGGCGTTCAGCTTCAGCTTTCATGGGACGGGCGACTGGGAAGCGGCGGTGAAGGGGAACGTGCTAATAACCATTGAGAAGGTGAGGGACGAAACGCTCATCGCCGAAGGGATGGTAAGGGATATCGCCAGACGATTGCAAGCGCTGAGGAAGAGGAGGGGTTATTCTCCCACCGAGGTCCTGGAGAAGGCCCGTGTGGCAGGACTCGATGAGGAGATTGCGCGACTAGTACTTCCCCTCGAGGACAGACTTGCCTTCTTGGTGAGGGTGAAAAAATTCGAGGCCGTGAAGGAGAGGGGAGACGACGGCAACTGGGAGGAAGAGGAGCTTGATGGCAAGCAGGTCTTTCTCGACGTAGCCTAGCGACTGAATCACAGGAGAAACCTTCTGGCGAGTCTGACCACCCTCGAGAATGATTTCGGGAGGAGCTGCTCTGCGAATTCCATGTCCCGCTCACTGAACGCCCGCAGCAGTTTCATGGTCAGCAGGTAGAGAATAATCCCCACGGGAATCAAGCCGATTCCCAGAATGACCACCCCAATACGAGTATGGACTAGTGTCGCTGAAGCCAGGGTCAGCAGCGCGTAGACTACCCCTCCCGTAACAGCGGAGGATGCCAGCGCCTTGAGGTATCCTCTGAGGTCGATTACGAACTCTCCCATCGCCCTCACGAAGAGCGCGAATGCGACCGCAGCCACGATGAACATGCAAGCCCTTGCCAGCGCCACGCCGAGGAGTCCTGCGATGGGGACGAGGACGAACGAGACAGTGACTAGAGAGACCAACCCGATACAGTTACCGACGAGGAATTTGTACGTCTTTCCGCTGGCGAGGAGGCTCGAGGAGTAAACGGAGCTGACGGCGGTTAGTGATATCGAGATTCCTATGACAGCAATAATGGGGGTTCCCGCCGCATAGTTCTCACCAAAGAGCCGCAAGATGGATGGCGCAATGGCAGCTAGGCCGAATCCCATCGGAAACGAGACGAGACTCACATATCTGGTATAGTTCTTCAGGATCTCCCTCTTCTGTGGATAGTCCTCCTCCCGTAACGAGCTGAGAATGGGGACCAGAACGTTCGTGACAGCGGCGGGAGCGAACGCCGCGACCGCTGCTCCCACCGATGCCGCGTTGTAGAGTGCTAGATCGGAGAACCCTCGCTGCAGGAACGCGAGGAGCCTGTCCGTCTGGGATACTCCGTAGCCTATAAGGCTAGACGCAAGGACTGAGACCATGTACGCGGTGACGGCTCTCCCGTCAACTCTTTGCTCCCCTGAGGAGGGTATCCACCTCAATGCAAGAAAGATCGACGACATGGCAAGCACAAGGTCCCCGGCTGAGAATCCGATGAAGACTCCGGATGGACCCCATCCCAGCACCAGCAACAACGAAGCTGCTGAGTATCTCACCAGCGCTCCTATAGCGAGCACAATTCCCGCGCGGGTTGCCCTCCCCGCCCCGATCATCGAGAACGCCCCAACCTGAGCTATGGCGAGGATGACGGTGTCGATCGCAGCGAAGACCACGGGCTGCGAGCTGAATGGGAACGAGATACTGTTTGAAACCGAAGGCACGGAGAGAAATGCCGCGATCGAGATAGAGATTGTTGCAGCGATAAGAATAGAGGCGAAGAAGACCCTCCTCGCGCCTCTGCCCCTGCCTCCCTTCATGTACTCGGCTATGAATCGAGTTACTGCTGGCGGGGTGGCGCCTCCGACGGCGCCAACGGCCGGGAGCGACAGAGAGGCTACCGTGACGCCCGCGAGAACTAGCAGGTTCAAGAGAGAGACGAGCCCCACGAGAGGTGCCGTCAGGACGTTCGTGAGCACCACGAAGTAGGCCGTGTTCAGGACTAGGGAGACGACGCTTGCCACGTAGAGGGAGGCGGCACCTCTTGCGACTTTGACCTCAACCTCCATGCCGTTCTTTTTCAAGCCTCTTCCCAGTGGTTATTAATCCGACGGGGTAGCTAGTCCGCTTCTGCATATTGCGTGAGGTCACTTTGGTAGCCGTTCAGAGGCTTGGCATCGTAGCCCAGCCTCCTCAGTTCTTGCGCGAACTCCTCCGTAAACCCGTGGGTGGTGTACACCAACTCTGGAGAAACCTCGTTCACAATCCTCAGCAGCTCCCCGTGGTCACAGTGGTCGCTCAGGGGAAAGGCGAAGTCCACTCCCATCATGCTTCTGTAACCTCTGTCCACGGCCCATCCACTGAAGACTGCAAGGACAGCCCCACGGCTCTTCTTGAGCCTACGGATGAAGTCGCTGTTTGAATTCATCATGGGAGCGACCATCACGAAGGGACCTCTCGGGAGCCCCTCCACATTTTCAGATACTGCCTTCTCTGCCCTCAACTTGACGCCGCACTCTCGGTAGATGTCGTTCATTCGAGCCACCCTCTCGTGGACGTAAAGGGGGGCCCACATGGAGAAGAGGTAGGAAAGCACCTGCGCCTTCCCGAGCGGGTACCCCATCAACACGACCGCCTTCCCCCTTTCGAACGCTCTCGCAATCATCTCGTTTACCTCCTTGATCACGGTCTGTACCTCTGGGAAGACGTACTCGGGGCTCCCGAAGGTTGTCTCGATGATTAGAGTTCTCGCCCTCCGTGTCTTGCACTTGGCGAGAAAGGCCCTCTCCCTCCCGGCCGCGTCTCCAGTGTAGATCACTTCGTCACCGATGCAGATGGCCCTGGAACCCAGGATGTGGCCTGAGTCCAGCAACTTTACTCCATCAACGTGCTCGATGGTCTCCCCCAGGTCGTACCCGCGGATAATGGCGAGCTTCTTTGTCGCTCTGGAGGCGATCACCTTCGACTTGATGGAGGGGGTGTGAACATGGTCAAGATGTGCATGCGAGACGAAGGTATAGTCGACTGGCGCAGGGACCTTGGGGTCGAGGGCGAATTTCAGTGCGCCGTACTCGACAATGATCCCGCTACCGAGTGATATTCTTGCTCTTCCCAACCAGCGCGCATCAGACGGTAGAGCAGAATCAGTTTAAGTCATTATCTGAGATATCCTTAGCATCTTCCATGAGCTTGGGTTGAGGCTAACTTTGACGCTGAGCTTCACTGAAGACCTCACCTTCTCTGAGAGGTTCCATCTTCCCGTCTCCGGGTCGAGCTCATCAATCCCTGCAAAGAGTGACTTCGAGAGCTGGTTGTCCTTCAGGGGAATCGAGACAGAGGTTGAAACATTCGAGTTGGAGGTGTTTCCTGCGCACAGCAATTGTGTCGGGCCGAAGAAGTGAAGGCACTCCAGCGCAGGGTTACTAGGAACCTTTTCGCAGTTCGTGAACTTCAGCGCGTCCCTCGATTCAAGCCTCTGAAACGTCGTGGCACTGTAGACTTTTTCACCTTCCCTTCCGAGGAAGAATGAGCCGTAACACCCGACATGGAACCTCTGCGCGGAGAGCCACTTCAGCCGGGAATTTTTCGCGGGCCTCATTTCTAGTCTGGATGCGTCAAATGAAAGGCCCAGCTCACCGTATAATATCAAGTCGACCAGCCTGGAAGCCGCCACCGCGTCCGAGCCATGGCTCGTGATAGCCTTCCTGTCGGGGTCGAGCCAGTAGGGGAACTCGCCAGGGACGCCCCCCATTCTTTCGCAATCAATGTGGACCAGCTTCGCGACCTTCTCCAATTGCATGCTTCCGATCCCTCCGTATCCGCTCTGGTAGGAAAGGAGGGCGTGAGTGAGGGCAGCCCTCGTTGAATAGCCGCCCAACTGACCCTCGCCGTACGAGCTACTGAAGTAGAGGGGGTTTGAAGACGGGACGGTTCTGGGCCCGTAGGCGGTCTCGAAATCCTTGTCGAGGAGCCTGTGAACGATTGATGAAGCCATCTTGTTGTCGAATGAATTGTAGGATATCGCTGCGGCCGAATCAATCGTAATCTCTTTGTGCTGCCTTCCTTTCGAGTCCACGTTGAGCATGATGATACCATTCTCCTGGTCCAGGAGTCGCTCGCTGACTGAGGAGGTGATTCTCTTACTCATCTCCAGGTACTTCGCCGAATCAGCGCCCTTTCCAACAGAACGCGCGAAAGAGGAGTACTCCTTGAGCGCCCTTGAGACCGCGAGATTCACCTCGCTTATGACTCCCGTCGGGTAGCCGCTACCAAGCCTTCTCCTCCACCCTTGCGGTAGAGATGGGTCGCAATTGACCAGTCCAGCAGTTGAGGCACCAGCGAGCGCGTCCGCCGCCCTCCGCAACGGGGCCTGCATGACACGGGAGAGCTTCTTGTCGCCCTGAACCAGCACGAATTCGCAAGCAGCGATGAGGAACTGAGAGGTCTCCAGCAGACCGGGTTTCATGGGGTCCAGTGAGTGCGAGAGAAACCCGTCTTTCCGCTGGAGTGACTTGATTCGTTCCAGGAAGGTCTTCAGGTAACTCGGCCTGAGAGTCCTGAGTGCCGAAGCGGAAAAGAGGGTGTCAAGGAGGTCGGTCTCCTGCTCGATGGATTCAAGACGAGCCTTCGCCCAAGAAAATGAGAAGTTGAGCGACGGAGAGCTGCTTGCGAATGAGGGCACTGTCTCGTGTGATGTCCGGTCAGTGACGAACTCCGATAGTCCGTTGAATTCCAAAAGAGCCTCTTCGAGCCTCGATGGGTTGTAGAGAGAAGTCATCCTGATCTCGAACGTGCCGGACGGAGTCAGGTCCACGTCGTGCTGGGTCAGGATAGCTATTGCTCCAGAGATGCCCGCAGTCTGCTCGGGTAGTTCACCGGCAGCCATCAGGTCGGTAGCCGTCTGTTTCTCTCTCGTCATGTAGATGACGGAAGGGCTAGGCAAGGAACCGAAGACGCGGACGCCCGTTCCGTCGGCCACGTCATCCATCACGACATGTGCCCCCCGATTGAACGCGTTGACGCCTATCTCTCCTGGAGGGTCTTTCTCCCTCCTGAAGTTGAGCGATGTCGGGTCACGAAGAGTGACCAACCTCAATTTCATCTGCGCACCGCTTCTGTTCGTTAGCTTGATCACTCGCGAGTAAGCTGATGATTCTGCGGAATGGATTCGGACCGTCTGAGTCAGGAGCAACCCCTCGAAGGGCCTCGAGGAGAAAGTGATCTGACTTGGGCTGACCCTAATCGCACTCTCTCGCGGGGAGCTACCTATCTTCACTCCAGACTGAAACTTGAAGAGCTCAAGAGATTCTCTGCCATAAAGAATCTTCCCGAATTTCTTCGAATAGAACCAGGAGCAACTCGAGTCAGGTTCCAGCTTCAATTTATCGTAACCCTTGGCCAAGTAGAGACTCCGCTTGACGAGCGTGCTGCTAACATCCCTATGGCTTGGGGCGGAGTGACTCTATCTTAACAACGCAATGGCCCGGAGGGCTGCTAGGCTGTGCGCGCCCGTGACCACGTCGTCCCTTTTGGCGAATCCTGAAGGAGGATTCCTTCCTTCCTGAGAATCTCCCTGATCTCGTCCGCTCTCTTATAGTCGCGTTTCTTCCGTGCCTCGTCTCTTTCGCTGATGAGCTCCTGCAGGTCCTTGGGAAGGGACTCATCCTCGGTCGCTATGACGCCAAGAACAGCATCTGCTTTGGAGATGGCATCAATGATTGTCTTCGAGTCGGTGGTCGAGAGCGACCCCCCGTCCAGTTGGGCGTTCACACCCCGGATGAAGGTGAAGAAGGCTGCGAGCGCTTTGGGTGTTCCCAGGTCGTTGTCCATTGCTCGCTTGAACCCTGTCAGAAATTGGCTCGTAAGCCTCTTCGTCTGCTGACTTACGGCTCCCTCCCTCGCGATCATACGCAATCTTCGGATAGTCTGGTCTATTCTTGATATGTTCACGTCGGCTTGCCTGAGAGAGTCATCGGTCAAATTCAACTCCTCCCTGTAATGTGCACTCATGAGAAACAACCGAATCGCCCTCGGACTCCATCGCTTCTCGAGAAGTTGCCTCAAAGTAACCAGGTTCCCCGCTGATTTGTGCATCTCCTCGCCATTAACCTTCAAGAACTCTGCGTGCAGCCAGTACTTTGCAAGCCTCTTTCCGCTTGCACCCTCGGACTGCGCTATCTCGTTCTCATGGTGAGGGAACCTCAGGTCCTTCCCGCCGGTATGGATGTCGAAGCTCTCCCCGAGGTACTTGGTAGACATTGCCGAGCACTCTATATGCCAGCCGGGGCGGCCCTTGCCGAACTCCGTCTGCCAGAAGACCTCGCCGTCGTCCTCGTCCCATCTCTTCCACAGGGCAAAGTCGTGAGCCTCCTCCTTCTCATAGTGGTCCTGGGAAACCCTGGCACCCTCCTTCAGCTCCCTTACCCTCACCCCGGATAACTTTCCGTACCGCTTGAACTTACTGATGTCGTAGTAGATGGAACGATCCTCCCCTTGATAGGCTAACCCCTTCTCCTTCAGCCTTTTGATGAGGACCAGCATTTCACTAATATGCTCGGTTGCCCTCGGATAGTACTCTGCTCTCTCGATGCGCAGGGTACTGAGGTCTTCCATGAAAGCTGCCGCATAGAATTCCGTGAGCTCCTTGAGGCTCTTTCCGAACTGCTTCATTCCCTTGATTATCTTGTCCTCAACATCTGTGATGTTCTTGACTTGGACGACCTTGTAACCGCTGAATTTGAGGTACCGCCTTAGCAAGTCTTCAAAGAGAAACGTCCTCAGGTTTCCGACGTGGGCGTAGTTCCAGACGGTCGGACCGCAGGTGTACATTCGTACCTGACCCTTCACCAGAGGTCTGAATGCCATCAACTTCCTACCGTAGCTATTGTATAGCCGGATCGTCACTGGACCACCCGAAAGGGAAGGACGTTCATGACTGGCGCTAGACCTCAGATAAATAAAAAGTGGAGGGAGGAAGTATCTACTTCATCTTGCCGATTCGAAAGATTGGTTTTCCGCATGAGCTGCAGGTACCTTTTACCGCCGCCCTTCCGTTCTTCAGCTTGATCTCCTTCGGATTCTTGATTTCTCTGTTCTTCTTCTTCTCGTAGACGCAGTACCCGGTGATCATCTGCTATCTCCTCACTCGAGCATCGGAAAGATTCGTATTTAAGCACGAGCCGAAAAAGGGCAGATTATCGGTTATTTTGCCCAGAATAGACCCCAGAACGCCCAAATCGCGATATTGGGCGAGGCAAGTATCATGAGAGGATATTGATTCGAATGAATTGGTCTCGCACGGAAAAAAGCGCCCGAGCCGACAGTTGGAAGAGATGATGAGAGGCTTGAATTGAATCTATTATCGTAGCCTGAGAAGAATGTCGGCGATGAAATCGACGCAGGGAGGTCAATCCCAGCCTTTAAGGCCTGTCTCTCCAGAAGACCGCAGACGAAAGAGACCAGTCGCGTTTCGACAGCGGTATCTTACGGCGAGCCGTGATCGCTTGCCTTATCCGGTCGGAGCGGGTTCGACTGTTATCGTGCCTATCATCCAACCAATGTGATAGTTGCAGACATATTCGTACTTTCCCGGCACGGTCAACGTAACGGTGAAGACATCACCTTTCACCATGTTGCCTGAATCGAACGGCTTTGCCCCGGCGGGTACGGAGATGGAAGTAACGGTGTGTGGCACGGGATCCAAGTCAGTCCACTGAATCGTGTTGTTGATTCCTACCACGACTGTGATGTCGACAGGATCGAAGTTGATATTCGGGTTGGCGCCGACCCCGTCAGGGAGGATAACCTCTGTCCTGCTGCCCGACTGCGAGGCACCGGACTCCTGAGTGCTCGGACCGGCTGCGAGAGCGGTTATCGTTCCTTTCATCCATGGATGAAAAGTGCAGTCGTACTCGTAGGTACCTGGAACGCTGAGCGTCACAGAAAAGGTCTGCCCTTCGCTCAGGGTCTTTGAGTCAAACGAGTCAGACCCGGCGGGGACCGAGAGTGAAGTGGCGGTGTGGGGTATCGGGTCTTCCACTACCCATTCTATGGTGTTGTTGACACCGATTACCACGGTCAGCCTTGAAGGTTCGAAGCTGATGCTCTGATTTGAGCCCGAGCCCTTTGGCATTACTACGGTAACGGCACCTTGAGCGGTAGTGGTCGTGCCAGTAGTTCCACCAGTCGCTGGAGGAGGCCCCTGCAAATTGAAGACGAGGAAGGCTGCAGCCAGCAATGGGAGCAGAACCCCGATGAAGAGCAAGACGGCTACGGTTAAAGTCCCGGGTCTACTCTCTTTGTTCTCCATTTTTTCACCTAATGGGGCAGCGAGAAGACCATCGTCAGAACTAGCACCACGACGAGGAAGGCAGGAGGAATAATGAGGATCTGGATAGAGCGGGGCTCATACTTCAGATGCATGAAGTACAAGACAATCAAGACAGCTTTGCTCGCAGCCAAGACCCCGATGCTTGTGTTGACCAGCGTGCTCGCGGGAAATGCGTAGAAGACGATGACCTCGGCCACTGTGGCTGCTACCAAGTACGCCCAGACTCCGATAAGACCAAAGGTTTCCATCTTCTCACCTTATATTAGGTAGAACAGCGGGAAGATGAAAACCCATAGGATATCGACGAAGTGCCAGTATAGACCGAAGTTCTCGACCCCGACGTAATTCTCCTTCGAGAATCCGCCGTTCAGCGCCTTTCGGATGAGGTAGGCAGCTAGTATCATTCCACCCAGGACATGAGCACCGTGAAGACCCGTTGTGAAGTAATACACGCTCGCAGGAAGCCCAGCCGTAAAGTTAAATGGAATTGCCTCGTTGAACAGCTCCCACCATTCCGCTGCCTTCACCGCCATGAAGGTTGCTCCAAGGAGGAGGGTCGCAGTCAGCCCAAGCACCAGCCCTCTCTGATGGCCGTCCCTTATCGAGTGGACTGCCAGAACAACAGTAAGGCTGCTCGTAAGCAGGACGATCGTGTTCGTGAGCCCCAGGCCTAAGTCGTGGATCTCTGCTGGATTTGGCCAGTTAGGGAAGTTAGCCCTTATGAAAAGATAGCTTCCGAGTATGGAACCGAAGACCACGACCTCCGTGGTCAGGAAGATCCACATGCCAAACTTCAGCTTCGCGACATCGGTCCAAGGCCACCTCTCCCCCACAGTTGGGGGGAAGACGAACTTCTCCCTCAGGTCGTCGCGCGACCATCCAACGACCGCCCAGATCAGGATGACGCCGCCAATGATCATGATAGGGAGGCCGAAACTGTACCCCAACAGGCTTAGGCCCAGGATTGTGACTGTCCCGCCAAGAGAGAGCGAAATCGGTCTCGAGGAGACATGGCCTCCTTCGTGCCCAGCAGAGTAACCCGAGTCCGTGAGTGAATGCCCGCCAGCGGAGAGGTGCGCAGTTGACCCGCCCGTTATCCCTGAAAGCCATTCTGGCGTCATTGCTCCCCACGGGTTGGCTGATGTAGGAAAACCGCCCTTGAGAGTGAAGAAGAGGTTGA
>JACPTA010000104.1:24762-32250 GCA_016193005.1 Nitrososphaerota archaeon
GGGTGACGATCAGCAGAATCTGTGCGCCCGCAAAGATGAACGAGCCTATGCTCGCCAGAGAGTTCAGACCGGTCCAGCCTGTGTCCGGCGTATAGGTGTAGACGCGTCTCGGCATGTCCAGGAGAAGGAACATCGGGAAATACAGGATGTTGAAACCGATGAAGGACAGGATAAAGTGTATCTTCCCGAGTTTTTCGCTGTACATCCTCCCGCTCATCTTCGGCAGCCAGTAGTAAATCCCCCCAATCAATCCGAAGATGGCAGCGCCGACCATGACATAGTGAAAGTGCGCTACAACATAGTAGGTGCCCCTGAAGACAACGTCAAGGACATACGACGAGAGGTATACGCCAGTTATCCCGCCGATAATGAAGAGCAGTATCGAACCGATTGCGAAGAGCATTGGTGTCGTGAATCTTATAGAGCCGCGGACTAGGGTCCCGATCATCGCCAGCACTATTAGATCGAATGGAATTGATATTATGATGGTTGATACACTGAAGATCTGGGCGGTTGTTAGGTTCAGGCCAGTGATGAACATATGATGAGTCCAGACATTGTAGCTCAAAGGCACGACGATGATCGCTGTCGCGGCTAAGATTACGTTCTTCCCGGCGAGTGGTCTGCCAGCGAAGACCGGCAGGATCTCTGTCACCACACCGAATGCCGGCATCAATACGACATATACCTCCGGGTGGCCGAAGAACCAGAACAACTGGTCCCAAAGGATAGCGCCCCCTGCGGATGAAGCGAAATAGAAAGTACCCAGTAACCGGTCTGACATCAGCATCAGGAGGCCAGCAATCAATGTCGGGAATGCGAACAACATCTGGATCATGGTGAAGACAATGAACCAGGTAAACATCGGTATCTTCGAGAATGTCATCCCCGGCCCCCTCAGGTACGCGACTGTCAAGAGAAAGTTGATGCTGCCAAGTGTTATCGAGACCGACAGCAAGATCAGCCCTGCGAAGGCGAGGGTGGGACCCGCACCGGGACTGTACTGGGCACCGGAGAGTGGGGCATACGTCGTCCAGCCGCCGCTTGCGTTGCCGCCCGGCATGAAGAAACCGAGCAAGGCCAGGAGTCCGCCGGACAAGTAGAGCCAATAGCCAAGGGCGTTTATCCTGGGGAGGGCAAGGTCTGAGGCGCCGATTTGCAACGGCACGAAATAGTTCGCCAACGCGATAGCCAACGGAGAGAGGAACCAGAGGATCATGATGAGACCGTGCATCGTCACTGCTTGGTTGAAGGCACTCGGCCCTAGGAAGTCATTCATGGGTGTGGTGAGCTGGACTCTCATGAGCACGGCCAGGATCGAGCCCAGAAAACCAAACCAGAGAGACGTGACGAAGTAGAGTAGTCCGATGTCCTTGTGGTATGTTGTATAGAGCCACCGTTTCATCCAGTAGGCCGCCAATCACTTCCCCCCCAGTGATGCGTACCAACTGTTGTACGCTACTGGATCCACCACCGTCAGCTTCGCAGTCATGAAGGCATGACCAGTCCCACAGAGTTCTTTGCAACGGATGGTATAGACGACTTGGTTCTGCGGCGCCTCGAACCAAGCCGTATTTGTCAGTCCAGGAATCGCGTCCATCCCTACAGAAAGATCCGCTAGGCCGAACGAATGGGCAACGTCCAGTGAGGTTATGTTCAAGATTATCGTACCTCCTTCTGGCACCGTGAGGTTTCCGACGACCCTTGCGCCGTTGGGATAGACGAACGTCCAGGACCATTGCTGAGCGATCACGCCGATGTGAATCGCGTCTGGCGATCTAGGAGGGATGAGCAGACTCTCTGATTGGAATGTCTGATACTCGGCTACGAACAGGACGGAGGATGTGATTGCAAGTGTCAGGAGAATCTTCTTCCAATTACCCCACTTCTCCTCGTGGTGCTGGACTGGAGGTGTGCCCTTCCTATGTCTGTACCGAATCATGACGTAAACGAAGTATGAGATGACGATAATTGCGGCTAGGATTCCGAAGAAATTGTAAAGATTGTAGAGCGACGACCAAGTCGCGACAGTCGGCGGCTGCGCTTCCAGATAACCGCTAAACATTAAACGACTTTCGGCCAATCGAAAACAGTTAATATAGATTTTCATCAAACCCTAATCTGTTAGGGCATGAAACAGCGTTGGAGTAGATGGCTGCAGCGAAAGAAGACCGTGTAATGCATATTTAGCCAACCAGTGAACAGATTCTAGTGGTGGGGTGGCGGAAAGTATCCCCGCAGCGGTTACGCGTGCGCCTGCAGTCGCGGAGGCATTCAGCGCATATACGTGGGTTCAACTCCCACCCCCACCTTTTGGCCACCAACAGATTACTCAGCCAAGATTTATGCCTCTTTGCTTCCGACGAATTGTAAATCCGATAAGTCTTGCGAACATTCGATGATACTCTCGTCTAACTGAAATGATATAACACTGTTTCGTGACATGATAGTGTCCCCCCTTAATGACAATGGATGTGCCTGGCGGTGGGCCCTTCTCACGAGGACTATTCGTTTTGATCCCGAATTGAAAACGGAGTAGGAAGATCACATAACGGAGTAGTGCAAGGTTTGTGTTGGTGGCAGATATCATCTCGCCACTAGAAGATCCCTCGGAATCGAAGAACCCTCTAAGAAAGGCGGCCACACACTTCCTACAATGCTCAACATGCTGCCTGATATCCTCCAGTGGCATTTTGAGGAACTTGTACAACATGATGCTGTTCACCTCAGTGTACCAAGCCTTCCGCTTCTCGTACCACCAAACCCTTGGCGTTCTGGATCTCAGGATGACGGATATTGAGCGTGCGAACTCATCGGCGAATTCCCGGTCCGTCACGAGGAGCTTGATCATGTAATTATGATGCCAGTTCTTGCTTTGTGTCGCATCGCCAAATTTCACTCCAATTACATATGCCAGCTCAGGCATCTCTTTGATTTCGAAGCGGCGCACCCTCCCATACGGGCTGTTCATGCCAAGCATCCAAGTTCTTACTTGAGTTCGATGTAGTTTGACTCCATGTATCCGCTCTATCTCTTTCGCAATTTCGGTATATCTCAATCCTTTGCCCCGGAAGCCCAGGACTCCTTCGTACAGTTTTACTCTCTCCTCGAATGAACGAGTGATCCTCCCCGAGGAAGGGCGAACTGAGACCACGATTGAAGAGTCAACATCATGATTTAACCACCTACCGAGTCCCCATCATTCGAGGGGCGGGTGTGACTTGCTGGCCTTTCTTCTCTCACCAAGACGTTGGATGTCGGGTCTTTGAACATGGTCTGGTTGTCTAGCGAGCCCGGCTTCGAACGAACTTGGTCTTGACGAGCCGTCCACGCGCGACCCACGGATGAAGGCATAATTCGCACTTGAACGAATAAATAAGCCGCAAGCCTGCCCATTACATTTCTCTTGAGAGCGTGGAAGCACGTTGTCGATTCGCTTGTCAAGGAAAAGTCAAAGTTCGTCTTCGGGCTGATCGCGGGACCCTGGGAGTTCTGGGATTACCTGTCGGAGACGGACATTCAACCGATTCTCGTCAGGCATGAACTCTCGAGCGTCTTCATGGCGATGGCCCATGCGAGGCTGACCTCCAAGCCTGGAATCTGCGTCAACAGCCAGGGCCCCGGTGTGGCGAACATGTTCGCCGGGTTCTTGGAAGCGCAGACCGGATGCATCCCTATCATCGCGCCAGTCCCATGCTCGGAGATGAAGACCGAGGGGTACGGACAGTTCCAGGAGACCGAAATGGTGCCTAGTTTCAAGCACGTCTCCAAGTGGGCCTACAGGCTCACCAAGCAAGAGAAGATCCCCTGGGCAATGAGGAGGGCATTCACCGTGTCGCAGAGCGGGAGACCGGGGCCGGTCTTCTTGGAGATACCCATGGACGTGGGAAACGAGGAGTACGAACCCCAAGGTTACAAACCCGCTAACGTGAGCAAGTCGCGCCCCGATGAGAAGGATGTTGCAGAAGCCCTGCACTTGTTGGCGAAGAGCGAGAGACCAGTCATTGTTGCAGGAGGCGGAGTGATTCTCGCTCAGGCGTTCAAAGAGATTCTGGACCTAGCGGAGTCCCTGGCAATCCCTGTCCTGACAACCCCCTCGGGAAGAGGAACGATACCGGAAGACCATCCGCTTGCCGCGGGTATGGTGGGGCTCTACAGGACGAGGGTCTCGAAGCGGGTCTACGAAGAGTCCGACCTCGTCATCTCGGTCGGGTCGAAGAACGAGGAGTTTCAGACGGCAGGCTGGAATTATTTCCCAAGGAAAGCGAAATTCATTCAGCTCGAAGTTGAACCTTCCGAGGTTGGAAGGAACTTCGTACCTGATGTTGCACTGATCGGGGACGCCAAGCTCGCCCTGAGAGACCTGGTCAGGGGGGCGGCAGAGATGATCAGGAAGAACAGGGTGAGGAGCGAGAGATCGAAGGAAATCCTAAAGGCAAAGCGAGAATACGAAGTAATAGTAGCAGAAGAGTGCGGGACCAGCGAAAGGCCCATCAGGACGAAGCGCGTCGTGTGGGAGCTTAACGAAGTCTTCGGGAAGAAGACGATACTGGCGAACGAGAACGGGTCGCAAGACCTCTGGTCGTACTATTTTCCCTACTACAAGGTTCTCGACCCTGGAGGGTGCATGGGAATGCCGGAGCAGACCTGCTTCGGATTGGGGATCGTGGGGGCAATCGCTGCGAGACTCACGAGGCCTGACATGAAGGTCGTGTGCACGACCGGAGACGCGGCATTCCAGTTCGCCATGAAGGAGGTGCCCACCGCAGTTCAGTACCATGCACCGGTGACCTGGCTCGTCTTCAACAACTACGGCCTCGGCTGGGAACAGTACTACCAGAGATTCTGGCTCCAGTCGGGCAAGATAACGGGAACGAAGTTCGAGACTCAGCCGGACTTCGTCAAGATCGCGGAGGCGAACAGGTGCTACGGTGAGAGGGTCCAGAATCCGAGCGACGTCAAGGCTGCCCTGAGGAGGGCACTGAAGGCGAACACGAGGGATGAAGTACCCGCGATCATCGAGTTCGTTGTCAGCACCTTTGATTTCCCCGAGGGCTTTCACGAGTTCCACGAGATCGCATGGGGGAAGCCAGTAAGGCCCGTCGAGAAGTGAAATACCCCCAAAGGAATTAATATTTCGACAACCCGGAACCGGCTCGCTTGCCATCACCCGTCCTGGCCGTGCTGTGGTTCGATACGGAGGACTTTGTCAACCCTGAGACGGATGATGCCCCGCTCAGAATCGCCAGGCTCATGGAGAAGCACGGAATCAGAGTCGTCTTCAAGATGGTTGGGGAGAAACTGAGGGCACTGAAGAGGAATGGGAGAGAAGACGTAATCGAGGCCGTCTCCCGCCACGAGGTCGGCTATCACAGCGATACGCACAGCATCCATCCCGTTATCTCGGAATATGTTGGCAATCTGGGATGGGACGAGGGAGCCAAGGAGTTCGAGGAGAGGGAGAGGGAAGGCTACGAGGAGGTCAAGGAGACTTTCGGGAGGGAACTTTCATGCTACGGTCACCCGGGGCTATGCTGGGTGCCTCAGGCGTATCCGGTCCTGAAGAAATGGAACATTCCTGTCTACCTCGATGAGACACTGACGATTACCCCGATCGACCACAGGCCTTTCTGGTACTGCAACATCCTCAACCTCATGTGCCTAGGTTCCAACGTGGTTACTCTTGACGCGGGAGTCACCACCTACGACATGCCCGATGATTGGCTTGTGAGATTCAAGGGTGAGTTCAGAGAGAGGTACGAGAAACTCAGGAGGGAGCCGGAGCCAGGAATGATCAGCGTCTACTGTCACCCGACCACGTACTACACGAAGGTATGGTGGGAGAGGCCCAACTTTCTCGGCAAGAATCCACCTGGGATGAAATATGCGAGGGTGCCCCTCAAGAGCAAGGAGAGGATCGAGAGAGATTTCCGCGACCTCGAAGATTTTGTGACGATGGCGGAAAAGTTGCCTGGCCTCCGCTTCATCACGGCGCTTGACGCGCTCAAGCTGTACGCTGACAGGGCGAAGGAGAGAAGTTTCACAATCGATGAGGTAGGCACCCTCTGCGAGAGAGGAATCAAGGGGATCAACTTCGAGAGGGTGAGTCAAGGCGTCTGGGTCTCTCCCGCAGAGACATTCTCGATGGTCCTTCAGGTTCTCAGCACATTTTCGAAGACGGGGAAGTTGCCAAAGTTCGCGAAGCTGCATAGCCCCCTCGGGCCTAAGCGTTCATTCAAGACTAGCGGTGGCAGAGCTGTCCTCGCCCTGCCGCTCTTCCTCAAGGCATGTGAACGAGAGTTCGAAAGCCTGCTCAGAACGAATTATCTCCCCCATGCGACGCAAGTGGGCGGTATCAGACTCTCCACGCCGGACTTCTTTGCCACGGCCTGCGCGGCTCTTCTCGCACTTGCAGGGGGCGTCAATCTAAAGAAGCTGAGGCTTAGGAAGGGCAAGTTCATCGTAGGAAATAGAGTGACCCTCGAGGGTGCACGAAAGGACTGGGCGTACCAGCTGAACCCGAGAGGCTTCGAGGCTCCTAGACAGACCGAACTGTCACGGCTGCAGGCTTGGACGATGAAGCCGGCCTCACCTGACCTTGGTGTCCTGCGCCGTCCTTAGGGTCACTCGTCTAGGACAGATTCCGCGCCCGAGCCGGAAACTACCGCCGTCATCATTATCGAGATTAAGGCGTTCGGTAGGTGAGCACCAATCCTTACGACGGTCCGCGCAGGGGGATCTTTCGGAAAGAACTTGGCGTATTCCTTGTTCATCCGGTCAAAGTCCTTGGGGTTCTTCAGGAGGACCATTACCCTCACCACTTCGCTGAGGGTCGAGCCGCCCGCTTTCAGGACTGACTCACAGTTCTTGATTGACTGACGTGTCTGCTCCTCAATCGTCTTTCCCTCGATCTTGCGAGTTCTTGGGTTCATTCCCACAAAACTGGAGAGGTATATCGTGTTGCCCACCTTTACGGCCTGGCTCAGCGGAACGTTTCTCGGAACTCCAGCCTCGGCGGTGTAGATGATCTCCTTCTTCAAGACTCCGCGGCAACCACACGAATTGACTTTAAACGTTCCCAAATTGCGAATGAATAAATAACTTGGTGACGAGAAAAAGTACAGTTGCCACAGGAGAGGTACGATGTCTGTGTCGTCGGTGGGGGTGTGGTCGGCCTCTGCGTCGCATATCAACTCGCCAAGAGGAAGTACAGGGTCGCGATCCTCGAAAGGGCGAACTGGCTGGCTACCGAGGCCTCGGCCGACAACGGGGGAGCGACCTGGCCCTTCAACCAGATGATGAGTGAGCCGCTCATGTACAGGTTCATCCTGGAATCGATGGAGGCTCACAAGAGGTTGAGCGATGCTGGATTGAACTACGAATTCAGGAGGATCGGTTGCATCTTTCTGCTCTACAGTGAGGAGCAGCGGAGGAGTATGGAAGAGAAGCTCAGCGCAATGCCTAGCTCGGAGAAATATGAATTCCTCA